>JAYUHW010000395.1:0-2982 GCA_043766615.1 Fibrobacteria bacterium
TCTTCTGCAGATCGTTGCGGGTTTGAACCCGTGCCGGACTTAGCCAGGTACAGCCGATGTTCTAGGGAGCCAATGCAAAACTGCCGAGATAGCGGGGCAGGTGGCATCGGTTTGGTTACGTCGATATCCGGACAGGCGTTCATATGGCCCGGCACATCTGCCCACACCATTGGCTGAGGAATCTTACCGATTAAGCCCACATTTAGCATGGCGTCATCGTCATCATCCATGCCGCGGGTATTGCGGGCATCTTCATCCTGGATACCGTCATAGTCATTGTCTCGATCGTCTACTTCTTCTTCATCAATTCCATAGGTGCCGCTAATCCAGTCGCTGCGTTTAGGGGGAACGACTGTGGGCTTAAGGATGGTGGTTGTTGTGGAACAGGTTTCCATTTTTACCTTCAACTTGAAAACATCATCGATTTTGGATGGAGGTGAGGTGGCCAGCCCATCAACAATATCCTGGCAGTGTTGGATCATTCTGGCTTTTCGTGAATTCTTGGAAGTGTCTTTGGCAACTGCGCGACTGGACCAATCGGCGTCCGCGAACTTGACATAGAGTTCAGGATGCAGCCGGCGGTGAACCGGATGGCCGATATTGTGTACTTCAGGATTCGCAGCGGTTTCATACCCAACCAAGGTGGTGACGTCGTCATAATCCCATCGCACATGTCCATCCCGGTCATAGTCATGCCAAACCATCGGCGTCTTCGGTCCGGAAACCGAGGCGGCATCATAATCATTATCGATTCCGTCATTGTAACGCATATAGCTTAAGAAAAAGCTCAGGTCCTTGATATTGCCCACAATCTCGGACAGGTTTGAACTGAGTTTCGCTTCCTTATGCTGATCCATTGCGCCGGTTACGGAATCCAGATTGAAGTTGGAACCCGCTACCGGACCCGCCATTTTATCCAGAAAGGCATTGATGTCGTTAGGGTTTGAAGACACCTGACGCGCGCGCACATCATCGCTGCTGAGCTTGTTGATGTCGAGATTTTTCGTCAGCAATTTGAAATTATCGAACCGGATGATTTCAGATTTTTCGCCTTCTTTGCAATGGCTTGTATAAGCGGTGGAAGCTTTGCAGGTTGCATCCAGATTAGGGCAAATGTTCTTGCCGCAGATTTTGCTGATATGGTTGTCATTGTCCAAATCTAAAGGCCCAAGCATGGCCTTGACGGCTTCCAATAAGCCCAAGTCCAATCTGGCCACACCTTCAGAAATAACACCATCGCTGGCGGTATCCCCGTCGGGGGTCAGGGAAAATCCTGCTTCCAATGTGATGGCTGTACTTTTTTTCCGGATGATATGTTCGAGATCCTCAACGGATTGGGCGATGGGGTAATAGATGCTATCGATACCCTCCACCGTGGTGTTGGAGTCGATAAAGGGAATGCCCTTCTTGCGTTTGGTGGTATCGGGATCATTGCCCCGTCGAAGTTTGAATTCATCATTGAGGGAGTTGTAGTCGATCTTGTACTTGTTGACCAGCGCCTTGGACCGGTACAAATAGGCCTCGGATCCCTTTGGGTTCATGGCCATGGCATCAGCAAAATAACTCTCGGCCGCGGCATAATCCTTGTCATTGATGGCCTGATTGCCTCGCAGAATCAGGCCGTGGTAGTTCAAATCCTTTTGGCTGTCCGCAGCGAGCGGTGAAAAAATATTGCAACTGGTCAGTAACCAAGCGCTGCATGCGGCCACAAAAACCGCAATTTTAACAACGGCAGGTAACCGAAAATCTCTGGAAGGCATAATCCCCTCACCCCTTCTCTGGACAATTTTGGATGCAGTGAGAAACCAAAGTTCCCGTTTCTGCCGAGCGCCAGAATGACTCAAAAGATACTCTACACTATCCCAAAAGGCCTGGGATTCTCAAAGTTTATTGCAGAATCCGACCCGTTGATACGGGTAGCGTTGTACCGGATGGGCCAGGTAAATACTCTTACTGCTGGACAGGCAAAATTTCCAAGTGCTATACTAGCGGTGTGCTTGCCTCGGCTTTATACATTTATTTGTCTGGCTTTTCCCTGTTTCTATTGGGTTTTTCCGTCTTTATGTTCTTCGAAAATCGAAAGTTTGACGACAACCAATTTACTGTAAAGCTCCTTCCACCCCCCATTCCGGCTTCCTCTGGAATGGAAGTTTCCGGTAATGGGGCGATTGTTGCCAGTGCGCAAAGCGACCATGTGGACAATTCAATGGTCCATTTAATGCCGGTACAGGCGACTGCCTTGGCATAAGTAGCCGTCCTTTCTAAGTTTGGCCATCTCGTGGTGGTCGTAGCTCAGTTGGTAGAGCAGCGGATTGTGGTTCCGCTGGCCGCGGGTTCAAGTCCCGTCGTCCACCCCACTTTTTATTGGCGCCTCCGATTACTTGACTGGCAATAGAATGTCAGCCCCTCCTCGGCCGGTCACTACTGAGGTAGGGCTGACGCCATTCCACTTTTTCACGATTTCCAGTGAGATCACATCCGGAGCGTTTTTTAGTGCCTCGCCCTTAATTTTTACCGAACGGGCTTCAGCCTCAGCATTGACCACGGTGATTTCCGCATCTTTTTTGGCCTTGTCCAATTCAAAGGATTTGGCCAGAGCTTCCTGTTCGCGAATGGTTTTCTGTTCGATGGCGCGTTCTAGCTCATCGGTAAAATCAAAATTTGTGATAGCCATGTCCGTTATAAAAACCAAATCGCCCACGGCTTTCTTTACCTTCTCTAACACTTCGGTTTTAATCTTTTCTCGGCTTTTGACCAGCTCTTCTGCGCGGTAGAGCGAGGTGGTTTGCTTGAGCTCTTCTTGGATTCTAGGTTCTACCAAAGTTTGGTAGGGGTCGCCTTGGTATTGTTGATAGATGGTGGTAACCTGGTTCTCGGGAATTCGATACAGGGTTTTGAATGCAACTTGTACGGTTTGCAAATCGCTGGAATAGGATGCCGCCTGGCCTTCCACAGTGTTTTGTCGAATTGGAAAATCGATCA
>JAYUHW010000396.1:0-6523 GCA_043766615.1 Fibrobacteria bacterium
TTGTCGACTTCGAACCGACCCTGTATCATGACGGCCGATCTCGACTTGCATCCGGTGTTGAAATAGTTCCTTTTGAATTGCTCCCGGATTCCTGGGCAAAAGCATACGTGCACGATCTTCTGGCCATGAGGATAGGGTATGCCAGAAATCTCTTCACCAACGAAGCCTCACATCGCTTCTCATTGGGAAGTGGTATCAACTATCGCTATTTGGGAATGCGCCTGGCGGTGGATATGTCGTATGAATGGGTTTATAATTTTGAGCAGAATAACAACGTACGGGTAGGCTTCAATCTAAGCCGCTAACTGAGCCAAGCCCAGCCGCCCATGTAAAAATTCACCGATTAAATTCCCAGCCGAAGTCCCATTAAGTAGTGTCGATCCTCGAGTTGACCCACGTATAGGCCCGCTTCTTCAGCCCATGAAGTAAATTCCATCTGCACCATGAGTAGGTTGAGCACCAGTCCATAACACGGGTAGCCGCCCTTGAATCCACCACGCAACTGTGCCAAACTCAGATTCATTTCCGCTCCCATGTTCAGCTTTCCCAAAAAGTACCCAGGTCCAAAAACATCTTCAATATCGAGATCGAAATTCACATATCGCAACATGCCTTGTTTTCTCAGAATCGCCGGAAGATAGGCCAGTCCAACACTGTAGGTGACCGGAACCTGATCCTTGTCCATGGTGAGAAAAAGATTGTACGCGACGGCGCCTATTTTTAGTTCTGTGGGGATAATATCGTAAAGTATTCCTCCCGTAAACCCCAATCCAAAACCTGGACGATAAATTTTGGCCTTTTCTCTATCAATACGGGCCGTTAAGGTATCGGCGGCGGTGGAATACTCCTGAAGGGAAAGGGATTGCGAAAAGGTGCTGTAAGTGGCCAGAGTCGGAGACAGTCCTAAACATAAGCCAGGAATTGGTTCAACGGCACCGGCTAATTTAAATACCAGATCAGTGCGTACCAGGGCATGTGCAGCAGGAATATAGATCCCCTTATCCAGCATGAATCGTCCTTGGGATCCAATGAACCACGCGGCACCGACTCCTAGTGGGAAATCCGGATCGCTGCTACGTGCCGCAAAATGCATTTCCGGCATGGTTCCAAAGCCAATTTTCCTTCTGTCGAAAATCATGATGTCGTCGACTATGGTGTTGTCGCCTGCCATGCTGTCTAGGCTAGTAAGGCTATTAGTGTGCGCACCTGCGATATTCAATCCATCACCGGCGATGCCAAAAAAATCACCCAGGTCGAATTTGAGAGCCATACCTGCGTCCATGGCTGAATTCAGATGCGCTAGGCCGGCCGGATTGTAATAGATGCCACTATAGTCATCCGATAGCCCTACAAAGGCATTGCCCATTCCCAATGCTCGGCCACTCAGATATTGTGGTCCACGCACTGCGGTTGCAAGCGAAACCGTTAAAAAACAAAATCCAATAGCTACTGACGGGCGCATTTTATTTGGCCTTTTTAAAACCCGTTACGGGACCTGTACACAAATCGAAGGTCGTTACGGAATCGACAAGCTTGGGAGATGCAGTGGAATCGAGCATTACCAAAACCATTTTTCGGGTATCCAAACTTCCGGTTCCGCCCGCGGACCAGAAAATTTGGCCTTTGCGATCCGGATGCAATAGCAGTGGAACCACCTCAAAGGACTTAAGATAGCGAAGATGAAATTCCGCCTCGGCAGTTTCATCATTTTTGCCATTCAGATTGTTATCGGCGCCGTCCTTATCTGCATAGAAATGCGCATTCCCTATGGAATCAGGCGCACCGCGTGAATCTTCATCAATTCTTGCGTCTCCATCGTTGTCGATACCGTCCAGAAATTCCTCGTCAATGCAGCCGTCGCCGTCATTGTCTTCCCGATCAAAGACTTTGTAAATAAGCATGGTTGAACCTGCATCCTGTATGAATTTCTTGACTTGGACAATGGCTGAATCGCCTACTTTATCCTTGTCGAGTCCAGCCGTTTGCTGGTGTAATTTTTGACAAACTGTATCCGAGGGTGGGCAGTTGCCCAAGGTGTCGGATTTATCCAGAACAGAATTCAGAAAAAGGTCGATGGCCTTGTCACTCTTCGCCAACAGCTCTTGTGATTTCCCTAATAGATTGTTGAGGGCCGCTATTTTTATAGTGTCGTTTTTCAAATCCGCGATGTTGGCCATGATGCTGTCGGGATTGAGTTTGCTTGGGTCGGTGAAATCGATGATTCCATTGAGGATATTGTCACGAAAATCGATACGGCCATCACTATTAAAATCGGCTAAGGAGAGAATGGCTTCAATGGCGGAAGACAGCGCAAAGTCCGCGGAAAAGCTGCGCACGGGAACCTTACCATCGCTTTTTCCGGCTTTCTCCCTGTCCACCAAAATGTTCAAATACCGATTGATACCGTTATTGGCTACATAAATCTTGTCTTTGACGGAATCGGGTTCGCCCAAAAAGGGGATACTCTTGCCATCATTTTCCTGAAAGGACTGCACCAATTTGAACATATTGATATGCTGGTTCAGGAGTTCGCATTTGGCAGCGCCATAGTACCCCTCCGATTTGGAGGAATCGATTTTGATAGCTGTCAGGAAATGGGATTCTGCTTCGGTATACTTGGCTTTTTGAAGTAGGATCTGGCCTTCCAGAATATGTTCGTCGGCAGTTTTTGCTCCAATACCGGCTGTGTCGGTAAATAGATTGCATCCACCACCTAAAAGCGCCATTAACAACAGGCCTGGGAAACCTGCGCGGTACCATCTCATGGTGGTTATTTTATCACCCCATGAAAACCCGGGGCAATACCGAATTTAAACTATTTCACGAACCGGTACACACAATACCCTTGTTCTCGGCTTAAAACTTCCGTTGATTGGAACCGGGAGGCCGCTTGGGTCATGTAGTTCAAAAATCGATTGGCCACGAGAAAAACGGTTCCACCTGTTTTCAGCCTCGGCAAAATGGCATCCAGAATTTTTCCTGGGAAGGAATAGTCCGTTTCGCTTCCATGATGAAAGGGTGGATTGGAAAAGACCATGTCAAATTCTCCATCAATACCCTCGGTAAGATTTGTGCAGAGTGAAGCGGCGGGTACCTGGTAACGATCGAAATTATGCGTGGCGCAAGTTGTGGCAACAACGTTGACGTCTGCCGCTAATACGGAATTGGCACCTAATTTACAGGCGGCTAAAGACAGAACGCCACTTCCGCAGCCTAAATCCAGAACAGTCAAACCAGTGCAATCCGGTAAATATTTAGCCAATAATGCCGTGCCGATATCCGTGGCCCGGTAGGAAAAAACCCCCGGTTTACTGGAATAAACCAGCTTGCCCAATTTGGGCATCTCGATTTCCAGATCCCCGTAGGTAAAATAGCCTGCACCATCCAGCGGTGTTACTGGTTGGTCCGCTATCTTTTGGAATTTTAATAACCGGCACGAGGATTTAATTCGGAGCAGATGGGCATTGCCAAAATGGGCTTCGGCCCTTTTCGCAAAACTTTTAATGCCTTCTTGATTGTGTCCGGATACCCAAAGACTGCCCCCCACGCGCAAAAGGTTGAACGCTTCGATAAGGGCGGCATTAATAAGAGACGTTCCTCGTCCTAGTCTAAAAATGATTTCATCAAAGGGTACAGGTGGCACGTCGCCACTCGGCTTGGAGTTGGGGATGTCGCTCAATTGGCAAACGACATTGGAGATCATTTTTTCGATTAACATCTCCTGCGCAATACGGTGGTTGCGGTACAGCATATTTTGATTGATAACTTGCTTAAATCGTGGGGCAAAGTGCGCCGCGAGCTTTCCACATCCGCCTTCAATTAAAAGCAGACGCTCTCGTCCTTCGAGCGGCGCATCCGTTAACAATTTGGCTGCCGGGTCGGTATCCGGATTACCGGTCAATCCATCCTTGGCTTCCGGAGTCGATTCTTTTTCACCAGACATGGATCATATACCCATAAATCCCAATGCTGCAATATAGTCCACATCCAAAAATCGCCATCCGCCGGATTCCAGCGTGGCCTCAAGTCGAAAGTTTCCTATCGCAATGCGGTGAATCGATTCCACTCGATTGCCTACGGCTCCAAACATCCGTTTGACTTGATGGTACTTGCCCTCTTCTAAAGTCATTTCGCATTCCTTGTCACCAATGAGTTTGAGTTTGGCAGGAAGCGTTGGCACTGTTTCACTGCGAAGCGTGACGCCCGCTTCCAATTTAGTCTTTTGCTCAGGGGTGATGGGGTGTTTGGCACCGACGCGATATGTTTTGGGCACATGACGCTTAGGTGAAGTAAAAAAATGATTGAAGGGCCCCGAGTCCGAAAGCAGTATCAGTCCGGTAGTATCGGCATCTAGACGCCCTACCGCTTCGACACCCCGATTTAGAAAGGGTTCCGGTAAGAGTGAAAAAATACTGGGATAATGCGATGGAGCATGGCTGCATTCCGTATCTACTGGTTTATGCATGGCGATATACATTTTTTTGAAATAGGGCAGGGTCAATCCATCCACCCGTAGAAACAAGCCTTTGGGAGTAAGGGGTTCACTCGGCAATTCCGCTTTCCGCCAAATCAGGTCTGCTCCATCCTGATAACCTATTTCGACCAATCCTGCCCAGACCAAGCGCCCGCATTCCTTTCGCGAGCCAAATCCTTGCTCGGCCAACATGGCGGCTAGCGTCTCTTTGCGGTTACCCACCTTCGGAGTCCGAACCAGCAAAATCAGCTTCTTGCTCTGGGGTGTAGACGCTGCCAGTCCCCGCTACCGGAACTTTGGTGCGTTCCAAAACCACCAACACACGGTCTTGAGTGGTATTGGGAATGCGATAGGCATGATTCCGCAGAATCCGGTATTCGTCATTATTGAAAGCAGCCACCTCTTCCGCCGCCTTGGGTCCTTTCATAAAAATGGCTTTGCCACCGACTCCCAGGCAGCCGCCCAAGCGTGGCAATGTGCTCTCAATGGTTTCAAAAGCGCGGGTAATGACACCGCCGAAAGGTCGAGTCAGGCTCCGTGAAGTGACTTTATGCCCAAACACACTGATACCGCGTAGGCCCAATTCTTTGATTACCATTTCCAGGAATTGCACTCGGCGCGGCCTGGGTTCAGCAAGAACGATTGTTGTTCCCGGCGACATTAATTTGATCATAATGCCAGGAAATCCGGCGCCGCTACCCACATCAACCAGCGACGAAGGCCACTTGCCTCGCATAATCCCTTGCAGGATCATACAATCTGCATAATGGCGTTGGGCGATCGTATCGAACCCGATCAAGCGCGTCAAATCCTGGTCCCCATTGTTTGCGCGCAGAAGTTGATGATAGGCCCAGAGCTTGTCTAAAGTTGGTGCAGGTAACGGGACCCCATAGAGCGTCATCAACCTGCCAAGTTCAAGTTTGGAAGGTGGGGCCGATAAGCGTTTTTGCTTTTGAAAAGGGCGAACCGGTCGTCTATCGTTTTGGCCCGGCGGACCCTGACGTTTATTCATTTTTTCTCCTCAGATTCACTGGGAATATTAGTTTCGTATGCGAATAAAGCGCTGGAAACTTCCAGCAAAGGCAGCATGTGTTGACGATAACGGGACCTGAATTGAGACGATGCGGTTTGTCCCGAACGCTCTTCAAATCCCATCCGCTTGGACAATTTTTCCAATTCCTCCGCAGAGGTCGGTAGCTCATGACGCTGCTGCAGGCCCTGCAATTGCAAAACATGCTCGATGCGCCGAAGGAACGTGTAGCTCTTGCTCAATAAGTCATAGTAAGTGTGGCTAATCAACCGATAGCGAAACAGTCGACCCAAAACGGATAATGTATTTCCAGAGATGAGTTCTGGATGGTCCTGTCCATGCAGGATTTGCTGGTATTGTGCATAGAATTCGATTGTGCGAATCCCGCCTGGTCCAAGTTTCACTTCCGTAAATAGGCGGTCCTCCTGGCGCAGTTTTTCCAAACCCAGTTTGCGAATCTGTTGCATACTGGCTTCGATTTTCTTTCGGTTTACCGGGGAAACTGCCAGCCGTTGAATAAATTCTACCATCTGATTCGCCATTGCAAAATTTCCGACTAAGGGACGAGCTTTTAGCCAAGATTGCAATTCCCATCCCGCGGCTGATTTTTGATAATACTCTTGAAAATAAGTGATGGAACCGATTAAGGGGCTATGCAGACCATAGGGTCGCAATTGTGCGTCAATGCGAAACAGCTTGCCATGCAATCCCGGTTCGCTAGCCGCCGCGACAAATATTCGAGCCCAGGCTTCCAGCGCCACCTGCTGCGCGCTCTCGATTTTGTCCGCATCATAAAGAAACACGATATCGATATCCGAACTGTAATTGAGTTCATTGCCACCAAGTTTCCCCAAGGCGATAATAGCCATCGCATGCGCCAAAGGATCCGTCCCGGCCTTTACCATGGTCAGCTTGAAAATGGCATGTACCAAAGCATTGGTCAGCTGACTGATTTCCGCGGTAATCCTTTGCAAAGGTTCACCCAGAAAAATATCCCGTAAGCCAATGCGTAAATATTC
>JAYUHW010000397.1:0-10102 GCA_043766615.1 Fibrobacteria bacterium
CATCTAAAAAGCAATAGGGCCAGCGGGCCATTTGTCGCCGTAAACTGTGCGGCACTGCCGGCCGGACTCATTGAAAGTGAATTATTCGGTCATAAAAAAGGGGCTTTTACCGGTGCTCATGCGGATCATCCTGGTACATTCCGAATGGCCCATGGAGGCACTTTACTTCTGGACGAAATTGGGGATATGCCCAAGGAAATGCAAACACGGCTGCTGCGCGTGCTTCAGGAAAAAAAAATCTGCCCGGTTGGTGACAGCCACGAATACCCCATCGATTTCCGTCTCGTCTGCGCCACCCATAGAGACTTGCGCAAGGAAGTTGCCGAAGGCCGCTTTCGTGAAGACCTCTATTACCGTCTCAATGTCGTGGAAATCCAGATACCGCCTTTAAGGGAGCGCCCACAGGATATTCTTCCCCTGGTTCGGCATTTTCTTTCCTCCCTGCTCCCTGTTGCTGAAGCGCGGGTCGCCGCAGAAAGCTTTCCCCATCACTTGCTAGCCCTATCCTTTCCTGGAAATATCCGGGAACTTAAAAATCTGGTCGAACGGTATTCGGTGTTGCGTACCTTGGGTTGGGGTTGGAACGAAGCCGCTAGAACGGAGAGCGTAGCCGAAAAGTTACCTCTCAAGCCGGAAACCATCGGGTTTTCAAGACAAATGCTGGCATTCCCCGGCCGAATTCCAAATTCAAGGGTATCGGAAGCGGAAATAACGCATGCCTTAGCCACTTGCGGACAACACAGAAGCAAAGCCGCTACCCTACTGGGAATTTCCCGCCGGGCGCTGCAATACCGTTTAGCGAAAATGACCCGTGTTAATTAGCAATTTCCCCTTCCCTGAGCGTCGCTTTCCCGCTATATTAATGCATCGCTATGAGAGACAAATCGGAAGGCAAAATGGCCACCAAGCAGTCTCCCCTAGCCATGCGTTTTGTTCCCGCTACTTTGATCACGGGTTTTTGCGTAACCCTACTCCTTTTTTCACCAAATGTATCCGACTGGACCAAACCTTGGTTCTATGGATTGTTCTTGAAAGGAAAAGGCGCTCCCCCAGCATCCCACTCCGTTGCAGTGGTTTCCGCTTCCACTGAATCGGGCGAACTCAACCGCGAATCGCTGACGACACTGGTAAAATCCATCCTCCAATTGCGCCCCAAAATTCTGGCCATCAATCTGCCGGCCGCTTCCGTAACAGCCCCAGCCCTATCCATCAGCGCACCTACGCAAGGGGATGTGGTTATCGCACATGGATTCCATAGCTTGCAGCCTTGGTCTTTTTCAGATGCCGGCTTACAGCCCTATTCAACCATCCTTTCCCACTCCCTGTATCCGCTTTTGGACGGGCCCGGCCAAGTCTTAAATCTTCCCATGGGTCAAGAATTGGAAATGTCCGACACGCTGCTGAAATGGTCTTGGGCTTCAACTGGATTTTCTTGGCCCCTGGACAAAAACAATCTGTACTCGGTGCAGGCTTTTGCACGCCTAGGCCGAGGCGTAGTCGGCAACTTGGCGGTAGAGGCTGTCCGTCGTTCCCTGGGCGTTTCCGCTCAAAAGGTGGGTTACCTGGATGGAATAGGCGTGCTGATTGATGCCGACCATGTTCTGCCTCTAGACTCAAAGGGACGAATGTATCTTAGGTTTCATTCCGAGGGTGACATTCCTCGCCTCTCTGCTACCAGTTTGATGAACGGTGGCGTGCCGATAGAGTCTGTGCGCGGCAGGATCGTTTTTCTCGATGCCGTTGCCCTGGACGCGCCAGGAATTAAAACTCCCACAGGACACCGTTCTGCTACGGAAATCTGGTCTGAAGCCGCAGCTGGAATACTCGATAACACACTCATAACTGCACCTGCATGGGGATCTATTTTGCCGATAATCCTAGGGATTATTTTTTCGAGCCTGGTGATCCTAACCTTGGTGCTTGATTTCAGCAGCGCAACGGCTTTGGCCTTGGCGTTGTTTTTGGCAGGACTGTATCCGTTTATCGCCTTCGTCATATTTGTAAAATCCTCGTTGTGGCTACCACCGGCACTACCAGCCTTAATGGTTGCGGTAAGCTTCATTCCTTTTTTTGCCATGCGCCTGCTCTTCCCTACACCTGTCCAAAAATCAATGGCTATTCCTCCAACTTCCGGCTTCGACCCAGTGCTCCTATCCATGGCCAGCGGAGGTACACGTCCGGGCGCCGCAAAAACTGGCTTGTCGCAAACCCCGCCCCGGGGTATTCCGGTCCAGGCAGCAGTGCCATCATTAGCCAATCCCTCTCCTCCACTGCGTTTCTCCGATCCTCGCGACCCACCCATCATCCCATCCCCGAATGATTCTGCACCCTCTGACGGCAGCAAAGACGTTATGCCCAGGCATGCGCATCCTGCCCCAACACCGGCCTACCAAGCACCGGTAGCGCCTGTCCATACGGGTAAAATTTCCGATGATATCGAACGGGATGCCAAAGGTGGATTGATTCGCGTAGGCAAATACAAGATTGTCCGGAAAATGGGATTTGGATCAGCCGGTGATGTTTTCGAAGGCTTTGACACGCATATGGGACGCAAGGTCGCCATCAAAACCATCACTAAAAACGCGTCTGCCCATTTCGATCGCGCGGCTGAACGTTTTGTCCTGGAGGCAAAGGCCGCCGGCTCATTGAACCACCCGTGTATCAATACCGTTTACGACTTCGGCACCGTTCGTGAGGTATCCTACATGGTACTCGAATACCTGGACGGAATCACCCTTTCCCAATGGATGCGCAATAATACCACGCCTCCCATGCCCCAAGCAGTAGCCCACTGGCTGCAACAAATCAGTTCAGCCTTGGATTTTGCCCATGGACATAAGGTCATTCATCGCGATCTTAAACCCGCCAACCTCATGGTGGTCAACAACGGCGCAACCATCAAACTATTGGATTTCGGCATCGCCAAAATGGAAGATGTCGGCTTAACGCAAACCGGCATGACAGTGGGCACGCCATCTTACATGTCTCCTGAACAGCTAAGCGGGCTCAAGGTAAGTCCTGCTTCGGACCAATATGGATTGGCCGTTGTCATTTATCAGCTTCTAACATATAAACTGCCGTATATAGGCACAAAAATTCCTGAACTGTGCAACCGCATTCTCAAAAACGATCTCGTACCTATCCTTGAATTTAATCCCGCGCTCGGTGTCGCATTTTGGGAGGCCCTGCGCAAAGGCATGGCTAAAACACCAGAAGATAGGTATGCGAACTGCACGGAAATGTATCAGGCCTTAGAAGCATCTTTCCCTTTGACCGATCCTGCATACGTTTGAAGGGGTTTACAAATGAAAGGTTTCACTACGTGATTGGCAATGTTCGGTCGATAAGCGTTTTCTCCTATTTTGCATATTCCCTGGTTCTAGGACAGAATCCAACCAAACCTGTAAGCGCGCAAAGCCCTGCCACATCGGCTCCCATTGAAAAATCCACCGTAGATAAAAATGGAGACCCGGCATTTAAGAAGATTAAAGTCGCATATCAGAATGGCCAATTCAAAGATGCGGAAGACCGTCTCAATCGCCTGATTAAGCAGTCGAATAAGCCTGCAACTCTGGAAGAGGCAACACTGCTTTTAGCTGATGTCGAAATTCGTCTAAACCATAATGAAATTGCCCTTTCCGTAATCAGCCGCTTTCAGCGCACTTTTCCTGGCTCAATCCAAATAGCCCGCATCAACTACTACCAGGGCCAAGCCCTACTCAACCAAGGCAAGTACGGCGCAGCTGCAAAATCCTTTGCTATTGCTGCCTCCCAAGCCAACAAAGCCGGGTTATACGAAGCCTCCACCAAAGGTCTTTGGCATATTGTGGACGGAGGGGGCTTGTCCAGCGAAGAAATGGAGGCCACCCTGGATGCACTCAATCGCGATCCAAAACTACAAGCCGACCTCATGGAACGCGTTGGAGATCAATACCTGCGCGAAGGCCGCTATCAGGCTGCCCGGCATACCTTTGAGGAATGGCTGGACCAGTTTCCGAAATCGGAAGCCGCTTCGCGAATTAAGTCCAAACTGAAACAAAGCAAAGATGCCCCGCAGCAAAATCGAACTGTACTGCTGATGGCCCCGATGACGGGAGAGTTTCAGGAAATTGGAAAGGCCGTTAAAGAGGGCGCATATTTAGCGCTCGACGAATACAATGCACGTGGAATTGGCGGCCGCGTGGATACGCGAATCCTCGACGACCAAGGGAACCTTATTATCGGAATCCATCGGTTGCGCAAGACCATGCGAGACGAAAAAATCGACGCCATTCTGGGGCCTGCAATGAGCGATTTAAGCGCCGCAGCCGCCATCGATCTTTCTGCGCGCAAAAGTCTAGTGCCCATGGTAACGCCCACCGCAACCACTCATGGTATCGCGGCCTTGGGCGACGGCATCTTTCAGTTGAATGTGACAACCGGTACTTTAGGACAAAGAGTGGCCACTTATGCTGTGTCATGCCTCAAACTCAAAGACTTTGCCATTATCGCGCCAAACAGCGAATACGGTTTCCAACTGGCCGAGGCCTTTCAAAAAGCCGTAGAAAAAATCGGCGGCACCATCCTCACCACACAATACTATGAACCGGACGCCAATGATCTGGGGCCCCAATATGCGGAGATTCGAAAACTGGCCGTAAAAATCTATTTCGAAAAATTGAAAATTGAAACTGGCGCCCCCGCTCCTGATGCCAAAACGTACGCCAAGGCGCTTTCCGACTCGACCCTAATGCTCGATGGTATTTTTATGCCCGCAACCAATGGTGAGGAAGCCTACAAGGTGGCTTCCCAAGCCTCCTTCAACAAACTACGCGCACAATTCCTGGGCTCCTCAGGCTGGAACGATAAAGCCATCCTACATCGCAGCGGAGCCGGCGCCCTGATGGGCTCGATATTCAGTATGGACTTTCAGGAGAATCCCAAAACTGAAGCCTGGTCCAACTTCAGCCGCACTTTTTCAGTCAAGTGGAAACATCCTCCCGATAAGGTTGCTGCGCTATCCTACGATGCAGCAAAATTCCTGTTGCAGGGCATGTCCACGGCTTCCGGCGAGGGCCAGTTGATTCCGAGCCTCAAATCTATCCGAAGTTTCAATGGCGTACTCGGACGAATCGAGTTCGATGAAAAATACGGTGCCAATGCAAATGCCGCCCTCTACCGCATTGAAAAAAAAGGTTTCAACGAAATCGAATCCTGCTCGGAAACAGAGTAGGCTGTGATCTTGGTTAAGGAGGCTTAGTTTGTCTACCTGTTGGGATATGCTATGCGGTGAAGATTGTGCCTATTGCCGTTACAAACAGGCCCGATATCGCCAAGGATTCAGCACACCCTGTTACGAATGGTTTCGGGAACGGAAAATCGAAAAAAAATGCCGACAATGTTTATTTTACCTGGAACAGCGCAAAGCCAATCCAGCGCTTGTAGACGATCCCGCCTGGCACCCAACCACCTAGGGGCACATTAGCGTGCAAAAAGCGGACGAAGCCAACTCGCTCATAGAATTGAGGGTGGAAAAACTGGTTCCCGGTGGAGAGGGGATGGCCCGCCATAACGGTAAAGTGGTTTTTATTCCAGCAACTTTGCCCGGGGAAAAAGTGCGCGTGCGAATCCTAAAGGGGAAAAAGGATTTTGCCCATGCTGAGGTAATGGAAATTATAGAAGCGTCCCCGTTACGTCAGGCTCCGCCCTGTAAAGTGGCCGGAGTATGCGGTGGTTGTGATTGGCAGCACATCGAGCATCAAGAACAGATTAGGCAAAAGCGGGCTCTGACCGAGGATGCACTCCGCCGAACCGGAGGCTTTTCCTTTCCAGGTTTGGTCATGGAAACCGGGAAACCGCTCGGTTACCGTAACCGGGTACAAATCCACCGTGATACTTTGGGGCGAAGCGGTTTTTTGGCGAAGTCCAGCCACGACATCGTGCCCATTTCCACTTGCCCAGTAGCCCATCCCGCGCTGAACACTCTGTTCCAATCACCACCCAAAACGCCATCCCAAACGACAGTAGAAAGCGGCCAAAAATCTCTGGCCTCTTCCAGAAACCGATTTCCAGCATGGGCTCATTCCATGCCTGCGGGAAGCGATAATTTTCTTCTCAGTGGCGAAGACGGTTCCGTTGAACTTGGCTTCTCGGTGGAGGTTCAGGGACGCTCCATTCATTTCGACCTGCGCTGTTTTTTTCAAAGCAATTTAGAGATGCTGGAGAAACTTCTTCCCTTTGCTTTGCAAGGATTGACAGGCAAATCCGCAATGGATCTGTACTGCGGCATTGGTCTCTTTGGAGCCTTTTTGAAGGATCACTTTGACACTATTTTAGCCGTAGAAGAAAATCCAATCGCATTAAGTTATGCCCGTCGTAACATTGGAGGCAAGCATGTTTTTCTACAGGGGAAACTGGAAAACCTGATTCTAAAGGGTCAACGGGAACTTGTCAATTTTCACTCAGATGTCATCCTGGTCGATCCACCCCGATCAGGGCTCGACACCGCTGTGCGCAATTTTCTGATTGCGACGCGCCCAGAGAAACTAGTCTACGTTTCCTGCAATCCTGTTACCCTGGCTCGCGATTTAAAAGCACTGTTGGCCGCAGGTTTTATCCTGGAAGATCTTCGACTGTTCGACTTCTATCCCCAGACTTCCCATATAGAAGCAGTAGCCAAACTCAAAATAGCATGAAATTTGGTACGAATTAATCTGTATGTTG
The DNA here is from genome assembly GCA_043766615.1 of Fibrobacteria bacterium. Classification (GTDB taxonomy): domain Bacteria; phylum Fibrobacterota; class Fibrobacteria; order UBA11236; family UBA11236; genus Chersky-265. Next base: position 6,703 of record JAYUHW010000397.1, read on the forward strand.
CTTGCTAAGGTCAAAACGATTTTGGTTTTGTTTTTGCCCTCCTTGGCCATTTCTCAAACACTTGAAATCCTCGACTGAAAACCGGGTTTGATCTCAAAGGGAGACGCCTTGTTGGATTGAATTAGGGACGTTGCCCAAAATATACCCTGGGTAGTAACACATTCAACATCTTCCGACACCTCCCATGCTAACGACATAAACTGCCAATGCAGCGCATGCTCCGACCAAACCTAGAAGCGTAAATCCAAAAACTTTAGCGACTTTTCCAACAACCGACCCTTGCGCCTCATCGCTCTGCTCAGCTTCCCATGTCGATTCATTGATGGGCGCTTTATGTTCTGTTTCCGTATCTTTTGAAAAACTTTGATGATACGGCGATTCAACCGCTGATTGAGAGATCGGCATTTTGTTATCGACCAAATTGCAGTTTCCGATTTGAACTAAAAGCATCAGCAGGGTGAGAAGGGTCTTTTTCATAATGATTCCTTTTTATGTGGTCCATCACAATAGAGCAAGGCTCATGCCGGATCTGGAATCCTGTGAATCAAGGATTTTAGACCCTGGGCTAGGAAATACTGGGAAATAAAATGCGCAGTTTGCGCTAAGTCGACAGCATATCCAGCTCTCCTGCCAACCTGGGTTTTCCCCTGAATTGTCACAATTTTAGCCTATGTATTTTTTAACTTTTTCAGACCCCGGGCTCCATGCAACCGAGGGTTTACCATCGCTGGCCCGGCATCCGGCTCGAAAGGGAAAAATGATTCTATCCGTGGTTTTTTGGATCATCCTTGGGGTCATCGTTTTAATTGTGGCAACTGCCATTACAGTCATCCTGCGCAAACAGGGTAGAGATGGCGGCGGGCCGGTTCAGGACGATTCCTCCCCTATATACGCCAGTGGGGTGTATTCCCTCATTAGACGGTCGCCTCGAAAGGAATTGCAGGAACGGGAACCCTCCTTTGAGGAAGTGCAGGCAGTCCTGTCCGCACCACAAAACTCTCCAATTGCCAACGGTTCTGTCGAACAATACCTGGATGAGTGGCGGAGGGTCGCGAATATTAGTATTAATAATATCGATATTGGCGATAAGGAAGGAATCCAGACCTATAAGTACCAGGTGCCCGTCAAATGCCAGGCCTCATGCGCCATGTTCGGAGGGGATACCTACGTTACCCGTGAGCAACTCCACAATCATGTGCAATTGATCCCGCCCTTCCACCTAGGATGTGGGGTGACGCTTTTGACCAAGGAAGCCTGGAACGCTGGAAGTGGAAACACTGCCTGGACTCCCATTCTGCCCGTGAACGGCAAATACCTTACCCCGGATTGGAGAAGTGTTGTCAAGCTTTAAAATTCTCAGTGCCCGTCTGTCGTCCCCGTTATCGATTCTAAGTCTGCTATGCCCCCTCGTCCTTTCTCAAAATGCGCGTGCTCAAGGTGGGTCCGCTGTCATTACCTTGGTGATGCCGGTTGGCGCGCGTCAGCTGGGTATGGGCGAGACTGCCATTGCCATGTCCGATGATGTGTTTGGCACATTTTGGAATCCAGCAGGCATGGCTTTTGGTCCACTCTCAAATGAATGGGAAATGCTGCTACCGAAGGCATACCGCAAGAGTGGTGTGGACTATGCTCGGGACTTTACCGCCATTGCCACCAAGCCTCGATCCGGTTTCTTGCTTAAGTCCACGGTGTGGGCTGGCGCAAAGGACGCTTTGCTCCTGTTCAACGGCAAATTTTGGCGGGACTACTATGAGTATGTACTGGAGCAAGGCGATCAAGTCGACAAAATCGTCCGCCGCTATGCAGGTACAGGTGACAATCTCGACAGTTTAGTGAAGCGGGTAAAAGCCTATAACCATATCAATTCCAAACAAGACGAAGAAGACCTGATAAGCCTTAAGCTGCCTTACAATCTGCTTTTCCCACAGGAACCGGTTACGGCGCTGGTACTGGACAATACGGACCGACTCTGGGTGGGAACTACTGGCGGGTTATATCGCTTTGATGGCGCGGGCTGGAAGGCATTTGATAAGGAAGAGGGTTTTACCTATGTAGCCAAAGCCTTAGACTCGTCCCTTGCTGTGGTGAAACCCGCAGCCGACACTATTACGGCACCGACAGCAGTTTCCGCTTCACCTCCGGCAGTTCCCGCTCCTGTTTCGGCAGTTCCCGCCTCTGCGCCGGCAACGAGCGAGTACCATAAACTTGCCGTTACCTCTTTAGCCATCAAGGGCAGCAGCGTATGGATTGGCACTTCGGATGGATTGTATGAATACAAGAAAACCTTGGTCACTAGGCGTGGCGAAAGTTTATTGCCGAGTCAGTACGTCACCAGTTTGGCTACCAATGAGAATCAGGATGAAATATACGTCGCCCTTAAAGATGCCGGGATTGCCCGTTATCAAGCGGCCAAATCAACGAGCGGATCGGCCAAGTGGAAACTCTTTTCCAAATCCGATGGCCTCCTGGACTCCACCGTTAATCGAATCATTCTCGACAAGTACGGCCATGTTTGGGCCGCGCACCCCGGCGGCTTATCGCACTTTTCGTTACGCGCCTGGGAAAAAATCCATTTTAAAAAACAGGAAGTACGTTCCCTGGCCCTGGATGAAGACGGGCATATTTGGATTGGCACTTCAGAAGGAGCGTGGAAGTACACGCCCAACTATACCAATCCCCAGGGTCGCCAAGAGGCCAAAAAAGCCGCCATCGACGAATCCGGCAAGCAGGATATTAAGGCGGACTGGGTGCACTTCCATTCTGGCAATGGTTTAGTGGATAAAGATGTCCGAGAAGTTCAAGCGCAAGGGCCCGACATCTGGTTCGTCACGGACGCAGGTATAGAACGCTATAACAGCGCCAAGTCTCAGGTGGGTTTTTTCTATGAAAGTCTTTTGCCCGTACTCAATCTTCCGGACTTGTATCATGCTTTCACGGGTGCAACCTTTCCAGTGGAAGAATGGGGCACTGTTGGCGGATTTGTAAACTATGTGTCTTTTGGGCAGAATGCACAGACCAATTCGGAAGGTCAGGATATCGGTAAGTTTGACTCCTACGAACTCGTTGGCGCACTAAGCTACGGCACGCGACTCTCCAAGGACCTGGGCCTAGGCGTCAACACCAAGTTCATCTATTCTGCGCTTGCACGCGGAATTACCTCAAGTGGAGAAAAAACTGATGGCGTAGCGGTGAGCTATGCAGTAGATGCGGGCATTTTATACAAGAGCCCATTCATCAAAGGACTCAATCTAGCTATGGTATTGCAAAACATGGGACCGGCCGTTTTCTATGTAGACCAAGCGCAAGCGGATCCCATCCCCTTCACCTGGAAGGTAGGACTAGCCTATGAGGTTGTCCATACGCCCAACCATAAACTCACGATAGCCGGCGATGTCAACCG
>JAYUHW010000398.1:0-6233 GCA_043766615.1 Fibrobacteria bacterium
GGTGGCATTTATCCTTGTCAACACGAGCAAACATTTTCCGGTGAATTTTCCTTGTCAGGATGGGAGCGAAGTTGCGTGTCAGGGTCAGTGCGAAAAAACAGCGAAGAGATCGGCGACTGGGATCAAGTGCTTGTTTTATGATGAGCTCGTGAGGGAGGAGAAGCAGGAGGTACTTACCGCATCAATAAGCCACCCTTCCGAAAAGGATGACAGGGACTCAAAAGAGGGTTTCATTTCCCTTCAAGAAGGCCGCAAGATAGCAGCTACAGCAAAGGAATGGGTCGGTACCCCCTATGTGACGGGCGGCGAAAATAAAGATGGAGCTGACTGCTCCGGTTCCGTGTTCGGTATTTATACTGATGCAGGCTTCCCTTTTTCGAGAGTATCATCCTTCCTTTTTCCTGAGCTGACCCAATTCAAAAAGGTTCCTGGCAATGTACCACAGCACGGGGATGTCGGATACTGGCCCGGCCATTTGATGATTTACGATTCAGGTGCCGGCACCACAGGGAAAGGAGAACCAGCCAACGGGTGGTCTGCGACTCGCCCCAAAGGGTTGGCGTTTGGTGTTGCTAGATATCAATGGTTTGACGACCACTATGAGACTGGCGTGGTTTGGTATAGGTACGTCAAGCAAAGGATGGATTAGCATGGAGCGTCTTATCAGTACCGTATTTTTGGCAATTTTGCCTTTCATCCTTTTTAATTGCTCGCATGCCGGCGATCTCAAGAGCGGGGAATTCGTAAGCGAAGGCTATCTACAGGCCATTTCCGATTCCCGATCTCCCGTGAAAGCAGCGAGAGCCTTACGTCCGCAATCGATAAAAGTGGAAAAGGATAAAGAGGGCGTAACACTGAAAACCATTGAGAATTTCAATGAAGGCGGACCAGTTTTTAGATTGGAGAAAGATTCCCCTCCTAAATCAGTAACAGCGGGTGGTTCTGATCCGGAATTCAAAGGCATCGACTCAACCCATTTTGCTTTTGGCTACAAAGGACATCCGATATCGGATTTTCGTCACGTAGTAAACCTGGAACGCTTCGTAAGCAGGATTTGCCTCGAAGGAAATTATATTGGCATCAGCCAGGAACGGGTAGAGTTCACCAATCGGGGAGAATTTATTGTGAATGGAAGCAAAAAGAAGTTTACTATTGGTCTTTTTTACCCACCGTCATTTAAACGCGACTATTTTGATGCTGATTCGAAGGAATATGGCTTTTCCAGGATAAACGACACACTAAGGATTTATGAAGTAACAAATGGCTCCTTGTTTGAAGATGGGGAAATGAGCTTGGAACCCGTCATGATTTTAGTCCGGAAAAATAGGTAGCTTTCCATGTTCAGTATGAAAGCCCTAGTCCTAAGTTTTCTGGTAGCCGTCCCCTCCTTCGCCTCCTTCGGTTTCAAGCTGGATGGAACCCTGGACAAACCCACCATCAGCAAGGCGTATTTCGAAGGGGATTTTGAGCGCATCAAATGGCCACTGGAAGAATACCTGCAGCACTTCCCCGCTTCAGCCACCAAAGAAGATTCCATCTTCGTGTACAAATACCTCAGCGTCATCTACGCCGCAGACTCTTCGACACGTAAAAAGGGCGAAAGCTGTATGGTTCAGCTTATCAAAATGAAACCGACCATCGAGCTCATTGACTTGTACATCTCTGACAATATCGCCGCCATATTTAAAGACGTGAAGCAGACCTATTTACACCAGCAACAATATATCCGGGAACACGATATCCTTGGAAATGAGAAAAAGGATACGGTAGCCGGGGTTACCCCTGCGACTCGTTCCAAAGATTGGATCTGGTGGACGCTTGGTGGCGTCGGCACCGCAGCCATAGCCACCACCCTTTATTTCGCAGTCAGTGACAAACCGGCCACAGATCTGTCCTCGGACATCAAACCTTAAGGCTCCAAAATGAAACCGCGTATAACAACCTCCCTACTACTCCATCTTTTATTTTTAGCCGCTATTTTTTTTCTGGTCGCCTGTCCGACCACCGATGAGCCCAACCATGTTCTGAACATGAAAATTGACAAAGACAATGACAGTCTATTGACTTTCGACTCATTAATCGTCAAGGTTTACAGCAAGGACAGTACCTTCAGCCAAATCGTCTTTCACGGAAAGCTGACGGACCCTAAACAGGTTTTAGGATTGCAACTCGATCCGCGCGTGGGCAAAGAGTTCAAGGTCAGCATCATCGGCTATAAAGGCGGCAAGGTGGGAGTGAACAAAGAGATCACGATCCTTGCAAACAATACGATCCAATCGAAGAACCTGCCTGTGCAAACAGGAAAAGACACCACCCTCATCGATCCCACCATTCCCGAAATCATCGCTCCATCCGATACCTCGGTGGCGGAAGGGGACTCTTTGCTGTTCCGAGTCAGTATCCGCAATCCTTTGAGTGGTGCGACTACATTAACACTTAAGATCACGATTCCCGGCGCGGTTTTTAATACGATTGGGCCGAATCCAATCGATGGCTATTTCACTTGGAGACCCAGTTTAACCCAAGGCCAAATCGATCCTTACTTCGTGACATTCGTTTATGCATCCGCTGATAGGAAAGTTGAACGGACTATTTCCGTGAAGGTGCTGAACACGAATCAGGCGCCAAAACTTAAGGCGATTCAGGACCAAAAGATCGATGAGGATGCCACGCTAACGTTCAAAGTGGAAGCCACCGATCCTGATGCGGATTCACTCACGTTGACGGCTGCGGGTTTGCCTGCAGGCGCGACTTTTTCTTCCGGTACTTTCAGCTGGAAACCCACCGTGGGCCAAGCCGGAAACTATTCCGTCAAATTCAAAGTTTCGGATGGCCGAGACTCGGATTTGGTAGCAACACTTGTCACTGTTGGGAATGTAGCGGTACCTCCCGCACTGACCGTCAAAATCACATCACCGATTCACGACACCACCGTAAACATCACACCCATTACCATCCTGTACACTGTAAATGGAACCCCACTGCAAAAAAAGTTCCCACTCAAGGACGGGAAGAACCGGATCCGTATCGATACCACTGTGCAAAACAGGGCTGGTTTTGATACCATTCTGATTACCCTGGACACCTTGCCACCTAGCCCACCCAGCGTCCACGGCAACACCCCCACGAACAACCGGACACCAGCCTGGACTTGGGCCACCGGCGGAGGAGGATTGGGAACCTACCGTTACCGCCTGGACACCGAGGATATGGCCTCATCGATAATGACAAAAGCAACTGCCTTCACTCCGGCGACGGATCTGGCCGTGGGAACCCACACGCTGTTCGTTCAGGAAAAGGACGAAGCGGGGAATTGGTCCGTAAGCGGGAGCCACGCTATCCGTATCGACACAGCTCGCCCAGTACCTCCCGAAGTTTCTGTGAATCCAGGTTCCCCGACCAACAACACCCGCCCGGTATGGAGTTGGAAAGGCGTGGGTGAAGACCTTTCAGGACTTTTCCGCTACAAGCTCGACAGTAAGGATTTTGCAAATGGCACAACGGAGACGCGCAATCTCAGTCTGCAATCAGCACTCGATATGCCATTGGCGGAAGGCCCACATACGCTATACGTACAGCAGCAGAGTGCGGCAGGCAACTGGTCTCCTTCGACCGCTGTTTCCCTTTCTATCGACCTCACGCCCCCTGGGCAACCGAGGGTAACACTCGTGCAGCCCTCCCCCACCAATAGCTCCCGGCCCACCTGGAGCATTTCCAGCGGTGAAGGCGGCGCAGGATTCTTTCGGACCAAACTCGACGACACCAACTTGACTCAGGGAACGAAATCGGGGGCCTTCGCCAGCTACACGCCCGACTCCGTTCTCGCCCACGGGCCACATACACTTTATGTGCAAGAGAAGGACGCTGCAGGCAATTGGTCGCCAACACAATCAAGCGCGGTGACAGTTGACTTGATGGCACCAGGAGCTCCCGTGTTCGACACGCTCCCACTCAGCCCCTTAAACTCATATCAACCAGAGTGGATCTGGAAATCTGCAGGAGAAGGTTCGGGTACCTATCGCATAAAACTGGCCGATGCCGATTTCTCTCGCGGTGCTGACACCCTTGCCATCAGCCGATTCAAGCCCACCAAGAACCTGAGCGAAGGATCACACCCGCTGTATGTCCAGGAGCGAGATATGGCCGGGAACTGGTCCCCGACAGCATCTAAGGAAATTCATGTAGCCCTGCGTGGTATGGTCGGAAAAGCCGGATTCTCTGCCGGCGAAGCCGCTTACATAGGAATTGCTCAAAGCCCTTCCGGCGAATTATTCACAGCATTTAAAGACGAAGCCATCGGTGGTTGGGCTACTGTTATGAAGTTCAATGCAGGCGCTTGGGTGGAGGTCGGTAAGCCTGGATTTTCAGTCGGTCAGGTCGCATATCTCTCCCTCGCCCTTGGTTCTAGCGGCAATTCTTTCGTTGCTTATCAGGATATCTCGAATGGCCGTATGGCAACGGTCATGCGTTTCAATGGCTCGTTCTGGGAAAACGTCGGCACGAGTGGCTTCTCGCTTGGTACTGCGGATTATGTGTCCTTAGCGCTAAACACTAAAGACACCGCCTATGTCGCCTTCATGGATGGTGCATCCCAATCTAAGGCCACTGTCATGCGTTACAATGGTAGGTATTGGGAAAATGTAGGCCCCAGCGGGTTCACGGCCGGCGAGGCGACATATACATTTCTGGCCATGAGCAGCGCCGGAATCCCTTATGTTGCCTTCAATGATGGCGCGAACGCAAGCAAGATTACGGTCATGCGCTGGGCAGGCGACAAGTGGACAATTGTCGGTACTGCCGGCTTCTCTGCTGGCGGTGCGGATTACATTTCCTTGGTGTTCAACAAAACCGGTGAGCCGTACGTGGCCTACAACGACAATGCCAACAGCGGCAAGGCAACCGTAATGAAGTTCAATGGCAAATCATGGGAACCCGTAGGGACGGCTGGGTTTTCGGCTGGATATGTCATCTATCCCACACTCGCCCTTACACCCGCAGGCATGCCCTATGTCGCCTATCAGGATGCCGCTAACGAGAACAAGGCGACCGTGATGCGCTTTAATGGTAAAAGCTGGCAAGCGGTCGGACGCGAGGGCTTCACCGCCGGGCGGACGAGCGACATATCCCTCACAGTGAACAAATCAGGAGTGCCCTATGTGGCTTACAAAGATGGAGAAAACGGAAACAAGATCTCCGTGATGCAGACATCCTTCGACCCGTAAAGAAACGCACCCATTCCCGATTGAACACGTTCTCTAGCTAAAGGCGCTTCACTGTGAAATAAACCTTGATGAGCTTGAAAAGTGCCCGCTGTTCCGTAGACCGATCTTTCAACCCCAGCAGTGCATCCGAACCGGGTTTGGAAAAATCAGACAGAACTTGTTTGACACCGCATGTGGAGCAACTCACGAGTGGATGGCGCACTCGCAAACGTGCCGCCGGAAGCCAAGGGACAAGCTTTACTTACTATTATGAAAACACGGGAACCGGATGATTTTCTTTCGATCAAGCAATTACTGTACTCGACGCTGAGGCGAGATGCGAATGTCAAAGCGGATCCATCTTGTAACCATAAATTGAAATGGACGATTCGATCTGTGGGTTACATTGGGGATCCGAATTCGGTCAGACCGGAGACGGAATTGGAAAGGGAGGCTGCGTTGAAGAAGGGAATTAAGAAGATTGAGGATTTTGGAAATGGAATAGGGTATGTGGATGCGAATGGAAACCGTCAAGATTCAAATAAGTCTTTTCTAGAAGAATTTCATATTATTCTCACAAAATACGGGGTACGTTAACCATGGTAGTCTTGTTATTTCTTTTATTTTTTATCGGCAACATCAACGCACAAGCTCCATATACCTGCGGAAAAAGGGAAAGCAAAATACGGCCTTATGGAACCGTCGAAATGCGCGTGGATTGTGGGTATGTGTCGGATAACTTAATAACTGTCCTAGAGTACAAAAACAAAAAGCAACACGGTTTTCAAATTGACTATGACAGTTTATGGCGCAAGCGTGATAGTAGTTTTTTTGTAAACGGCGAAAAAAATGGAAGCACTTTTTTCTGGGACACGGCTGGTAATGTGATAGGGCGAAGAACTTTTCGTCACGGAATTCTAGTGGGCAAGGATGAGAATTACTGGTCCCCCGGGCATCCATCAGTTATCAAAAACTATAACTCCCAAGGTAAAGTAGACGGCCCTTGGGAAGAATGGTGGAAAAATGGCAACA
>JAYUHW010000399.1:0-19692 GCA_043766615.1 Fibrobacteria bacterium
ATCCTGAAAACCGAACACCTCGCAGGTTCGAATGACGGCGCTGATATTGTGCGGGTCTTTTAGGTCTTCCAAAACCATGGTGAAATGACGGACCCGTTGGTCCACCACTTTTTGCAAAAGTTCCCGTCGGTGCGGGGTCAGCTTGTACCCGAATTTTTCGAGCAAAAGTTGCACCTGAGTGGAGTCGTCGAGATTGGTCGGATTCACAGCGGCTGTGTTCAAGGGATTCAAGCCTGGTTGGTTCAAGGGATTCAAGCCTGGTTGGTTCAAGGGATTCAAGCCTGGTTGGTTCAAGGGATCCAAGCCTGGTTGGTTCAAGGGGTTCAAGTCTAGTTGCTTCAATGGGTTTAGGGCCTCGTTCAAAATAAGCTCATGGTAGTTTTAAAAACGCTTCGATTTTGAGTTTCTCTTCCGGCGTCCAATCCTTGCTTTTGAGAATGTCCCCGGGTCCTGCAACCGCCAATTTCTGGGCCGTCTTTGTAATATCATCGAGGACTTCTTTAATTTTGTTGAGTACAAGTTTTTTGAACAAACCCAGATTCATGATGCTGTTAATCATTCCATTTCCGGGAAAAACCAGTAACTTCATTTTATAGTGCAAATGGCCGGGTTGTGATGGTATCGCAGCATAGTTGAAATCCATCAATGCGGGTCCTTTTAACGTCCACCAAGCCAGCGTGGCAATGCCATAACCAAAGTAAAACAGGTGCTTTTCCTTGGACGAACCCGAGATAAGCGTGGCATCCCCTTTGAGACGCTTGCCTTTGGTCCCCTCAAAATGATTGTGCTCTGCATCCACATAGACGGCCGTATAGGGTTCTTTCTGAAAATAGCTGACTAGGCGCGCTGCTAGAGGCAGATCTGCCAGCAGGTAGGCCAGACGGGCTTCACTGATTGGGATATTCTCTTCTACGACATATATAACCCGATACTCCATTCCCAGAAATCGATACAGTCGAAATCCAAGAATGGGATGGCCGGGATCAATCCCGCGGGCATTGAGTAGCCGGGCTTCCAGACAACGCGTGCTGTCATAGGTGAATTTGGGTTTTGCCACCAAAGATCGTTCAGGACAAAAGCCTCTTGGCATGGGTAGATTGCAATTCCAAACCAGGTTGCAATATTCCGTCTGCGCATCGGAAATCCGTACCGGTGGGGCCACTATAGCCTTTTGCGGTGCAACAACGGGCTTAGAATGAACGTTGTCATGCGTTGTAGCTGCTGCCAAAGGCATCCTCACAGCGCAAAGCACCATTCCAAGAGCCATGGCCAGATATTTGCGGAACGGGACTTCGATCATCCTCAGGAAAACTTTTTGAAGATCAAGCTCGCATTGTGTCCGCCGAACCCGAATGAGTTCGACAGCACTGTCTGAATGGATCTTTCTATGGCCTGATTCGGAACGTAATTCAAATCGCAATCCGGATCTGATTCCTGCTGATTGATGGTAGGATGCACAATCCCTTTGACCAAGGCCATGATGAGCGCCACAGCCTCAACAGCGCCGGCAGCCCCCAAGGTATGGCCGATCATCGATTTGGTGGAATGCACCAGTAATTTGTCTTTGGCATGATCGCCGAAGCAGCGTTTCATGGCCATGGTTTCACCCGCATCACCCAATGGCGTAGAGGTACCATGGGCGTTAACCAGGTCGATGTCGCTGGGATTCATCCCCGCGGAAGCAATGGTTTTTTTCATGGCCCGATAGGCGCCGGCTCCATCGGAGCAGGGTGCAGTAATATGATAGGCATCGCAACCTTGGCCATAACCTACGATTTCCGCATAAATCCGCGCGCCCCGTGCTTTGGCATGCGCCAATTCCTCCAGAACTAAAACAGCGGCACCCTCACTCATGACAAAGCCATCTCGACCTTTGTCGAAAGGACGCGATGCCCCGGCTGGATCGTCATTGCGGGTTGACAGGGCCTTCATATTTCCGAACCCGGCGAAAACCATTTCGCTCATTGTCGATTCCGAACCGCCCGCGAACATGATATCGGCCGCTCCGCGCTTTACTATTTCATAGGCTTCACCCATGCTATGGTTGGCACTGGCACAGGCGGAAATAACCGTGAAATTGGGGCCTTGCAAATTATTTTCAATGGCAAAATAAGCCGGTACTGTATTGGGTAATATCATCGGGATAAAAAAAGGAGAAACCCGTTTGTGGCTTTTCTCTATCATCACGCGCGTTTCAGATTCAAATGTTGTTGCGCCGCCCATTCCCGTTCCTATAGAAACGCCGGCCATTTCCGGATCGAACTTTCCGGACTCCAAACCCGAGTCTCGCATGGCCTGCGTAGCGGCCACATGGGCATAGATGATGGCGCGATCCAGACGACGGGCCATTTTCTGATCCTTGAACCAAGCCATATGGTCAAAGGCGGGAACCATGCCGCCGATTCTGGTGTTCATGGTGGCATTGTCAAAGCGATCCACCACGCCGATTCCGGATTCACCTTTGGCCAGCCTATTCCAAAAGTCCTCGACAGTCAATGCCAGGCAGTTGACGGTGCCCAATCCTGTAATAACGACTCTTCTGGTCATGATTTGTCCTTCTTACTTGCGCGCTTCGATTTCATCCAGGGTCAGGAATTGTACCGGTCCAAATCCAGACAATGAAATACCCCGTTCATCTTTTTTCATCAAGGCCTCCTTCGGCGCCACTACCACAATACGCATCGAATCGGCGATGAAATATTTCCTGAAAGCGGTTACAACGTCCTCTTTGGTGAGCTTGTTGATGGTATCAACATATTCTTTAAAGTGCTCCGGGCTGCGCTTCCAGATTTCACCTTGTGCGAAAATCCTGGCGGTGGCAAAAGGTGTGTCAAACATAGACGGGAGGCTTTTGATCAAGCCGTCTTTGGCCCGTTGCAGTTCCACATCCGTTACCCCATCCTTGGCCATCCTACGCATTTCTTCCAATACGAGCTGGATAGCATACGCGCCCGTTTCCACCTTGGTCTGTAAAGAAACACCCACCGGTGCCCGACGGTAATAATCGCTGCCCACGTCCGAGTCCACACCGTAAGCCAATCCTTCATTGGAGCGCACCTTTTCCATTAGGCGCGAGGTGAAACCACCATCCCCGAAAATGTAGCTGGCCACGACCAGTGGGTAGTAATCAGGATTCGGCCTTTGCACGCCCGGTGCTCCCATTTTGATAGTTGCCTGAGTCACGGGTTTATCGATTACATACACGCCGGGTTTTTTCATTCCCACATAAGGAGGAATGGAATCGGCACCGGATTTGTATTTGGCGGGAAACTTGGCAATCAGCTGATTGAGCTTGGCGATCATGTCCGCACGATCGAATTGGCCAGCAACGCTGATCACCATATTTTCCACGGAAAAACCTGCCCCCGCCCAAGCCTTAACTTTAGCGGGGGTCAAGGCGTCCACTTCTTTTTCAGTAGCCATCCAATTGGTAGGATGACTGCCGAACATCACATGCTCAAAAGCCACGCCCATAACTCCTTTTGGGGTATCATAGCGGTGACGAATGTTTTCCAAATAAGTGCGCTTCTGCACCTTAAAGGCTTCCGCATCGATTCGCGGTTGCAAGGCCACCTCTGGAAGCAAATCAAATAGCGCGTAGGCATCTTTGCGCAGCGCATCCAAACCCAAGGTGGATTGCATGTCCGACATTCCCGCAGACACACTGGCAGCGACGAATTCCAGACTATCCTCAAGCTGTTCGGGAGTAAAGCGGACGGAGCCGCCCGTTTTGAGCAGTGAAGAATAAAGATTCAAGGAGGCAACTTCATCTGGACGTTTTGGCAAGTTGGGATGACCAAAGAAAATGGCCATTTGAATCAAAGCCAACGTAGTATCGGGAACCAAATAAGCCGTTACGCCTCTATCGAGAACAACTCGAAAGTCCTTGGGATACGGAGCCGTGTAAGTGAAATCCGGAAAAACGATTTTGGAATAATGACCGGGAATGGCTCCGGTTCTTGAAACATCTTTAGCTGAAATTGGCCCGGCCGCTAGCCCTGACAAGACCATGGCAATACCAAGTTTGGAAAGCGTATTTCGTAAACCAGCGTGAGCAAAAATCATGGTTGCCCCTTTCCAGCAGCGGAAGAGTGTGCCGCCGCGGATTTACCTGCATCCTCCGGGAGTATCAAGCCCGTGGTGGAATTCTTGAGTTGGAAATACTTTTGGCAGACAGCTTGCACCTGAACCGCCGTCACCTTTTGAACCGATTCCGGAAAGCGATTAATATAATCCCATCCCCCTCGCATTTCCCAAAATGCCAATTCTGTGGCCAATTCTTCCATATCCAAAAGCTGCCTTTGCTGGCGGGCTACCACTTGGTTTTTGGCCCGCGTCAACTCGCGTTCCGAAATGGGTTTCTCTCCCAATTCTCTTAGTACCTGCCAAACCGCTTTTTCAATTTGATCGAGCTGAGGCTTGCCGTCCAAATCCACACTCACATCGAAGTTGGACGTGTACTTGTCCAATCCATTTCCAGCCCCGGCCGAAAGAGCGATTTTCAATTCCTTGACCAACTTGCGATACAGGCGACCGCTTTTTCCCGAAAGCACGCCTTCCACGATATCGAGCGCGTACAAGTCTTCACTTGGAAATCCGGGGGTATGGAAAAGAATATCCATGCGAGGTTTTGCTTCTGATTTGTGAACCACCATGCGCTTCTCGCCTGGCTGAGTGGGCTCCTCGACAACCACGGGAGGAAACTCCGACCCACGCGGGATGCCGGAGAAATATTTCTTGATGCCAGCTAGAGCCCAAGTTGTATCGATGTCACCGGCCAGTACGAGAATGGCATTATTGGGTTTGTAATATTTCCGATAATGCTCGTCCGCCATTTCCCGAGTGAGATTGCGGATATTGGACGGGTAGCCGATGGTGGGCAAACGGAAGGGGTGCGCTTCATAAAAAACCGCCATCAAACTTTCCCAGTAACGGCCAGTAGGGCTATCATCGGTGCGCATACGTCGCTCCTCCATGACCACATCCCGTTCCGAATAGAATTCACGCAGAACGGCATTTTGCATCCTATCCGACTCCAGCCACAGGAACAAATCCACTTTGTTTTTGGGCAAGGTGACAAAGTATGCGGTCATCAAATCCGAAGTGAAAGCATTAAGGCCGCTGCCACCTGCACGTTCATAGGCATCCCATAGCTCTTCCTTGATCATGAGCTTGCGCTCGTCCGCAATCAATGTGTCATATGATTTTTTCAGCGTCTGAATTTTGAGGCTGTCACCGGGTCCCAGCAAGCGAATTTGCGCCATCACGGCATCGATGCGTTTTATGAATTGGGCATCCTTAACCGGATCTTTGACGCCAACCTTTTTAGTGCCTTTGAATAGCATATGCTCCAGCAAATGCGCGATGCCGTTGTTTTCCATGTTCTCATGCACCGAGCCCGTTACATAGAAGATACGGCAGGCTACCGTCGGCGCCTGTTTGCTCGGAATCAACATGACTTTAAGTCCATTATCCAGAACGGTAAAATGGGCATCGATACGGGCGGATACGGGTAAGGCGAGGAAAAGTAGGGCTAGGAAACTAAGGCAGACCGTAAACGCAAACGGTCGGAGCGCATTCTTCGCTAGGGCAATTTTACTGGACATCATTTGGTTTGATCCTCCAACACAGCTTGATTCCAATCGATGATGGTATAGGAATACCCTTGTTCAGTCAAGAACAACTGCCGGTTCATTCCAAACTCCTGTTCCTTGGTATCCTTGGTAATGATGGTATAGAAATGGGCCAATGATCCATTCGACTTAGGCCTAAGCACGCGCCCCAAACGCTGCGCTTCCTCTTGCCTACTGCCGAAAGTTCCTGAAATCTGAATTAAGACATTGGCATCAGGAATGTCCACGGCGAAATTTCCCACTTTGGAAACCATCAGGGTTTCAATAATCCCTTCACGGAACTCTCTATATAGTACTTCTCGTTCGGTGTTAGGAGTGGCGCCGGTTATAAGGGGCACCTTTAGCGCAGCTGATAGAGCATCCAATTGTTCCAAGTATTGACCGATGATTAGAATACGGTCTTTTTTATGCTTGGCCACCAACTCTTTCACAACCCTAAACTTTTCCAAATTGCAGGCAGCGAGGGACATTTTTTTACGCAGATCAGCCATGGCATAGGCCATTTTGTCTTCGCCACGCAAGCCTACGCGCACTTCCGTGCAAGTAGCCGTCGCAATCCAACCTTGCGCTTCCAACACCTTCCACGGCACTTCAAATTTTTTCGGTCCAATCAGCGAGAACACATCCTTTTGTCGGCCATCTTCACGAATTAAAGTCGCCGTCAACCCTAAGCGTCGGGTAGCCTGCATGTCCGCAGAAATGCGGAATACCGGAGCGGGCAAAAGATGGACTTCGTCATAAATAATGAGTCCCCAGTTGTTCTTTTGGAAAATATCGAAATGGGGGAAATCCTCACTCTGACGTTTGCGATAGGTGATGATCTGATAGGTGGCCACGGTCACTGGTGCGATTTGCTTGTTGTCGCCCGTATACTCCGCCACTTGGTCAGCCCTTAAAGTCGTCTTATCCAGTATTTCCCGGATCCACTGACGCGCAGCAGTCACATTGGTCGTTAAAATCAAAGTGTGACAATGACACTTTACCATGCTCGCCAAACCGACTAAGGTCTTACCCGCACCGCAAGGCAATACAATGACACCCGATCCGCCTTTTTCACTTCCACCGGCATGAAAAACCTGGGCAGCATCCACCTGATAATCCCGCAAACGAAGCTGTGGGCCAGTCAACATGGTATCGCGCAGACTCACCTCCAGCGGCGCCCCTTCCACATAACCGGCCAAATCCTCAGCGGGGAAACCAATGTTGGTCAGCGCCATTTTGATCATGCCCCGAGTATGCGGAAATAGGCTCGCCCTGTGGCTATCCAATGGCGTGTCGATAAAGGCTGCCGTTTGGCGATGGTGAAGAATTTCAGTCATCAAGGCCGCATCTAACGTCTCGATGATAAGTCGACCGTCCTCGCGAACGATACGCACTTGGCCATACCGCTCCATGAAGGTTTCCACTTCATGAACCAAATTGTGGGGCAATTCAAAACGCGAATAGATACGCAAGGTATCCAATACGGCCTTGGCGCTATGGCCGGAAGACGCAGCATTCCAAAGGGATAGATGAGAAATGCCATAGGTATGCATGTGCTCCGGACTCTTGAGGAGTTCGGTAAACGGTGCAATTTTATCCCTGGCTTCCGCATACGTGGGATGCGCAACCTCCAGGAGTATGGTCATGTCGCCTTGTACAATCAATGGGCCATTAGGCGAAGCCCCGGTTTGGGTAGCGATCAATAGGCCCTCTTTGAAAGCCGCTAAATTACAAAAAAATGGCTGAAATGCTAAGGGATCGGGGCTTTTCAGGGTTTTTTCAGGGTTTTAGGATGTGGGAACAGGGGAAATGGACCCCTTGGGTCTGATTAAAATGGCCGTACGTTTTTTTTGATTTTGATGTTATCAAAAATTGTAGAATGCGACACCCAGCGCACGGTAGCGACCTCTTTAAATTGGGGGCCAAAATAAAGCGTCTTTGGAATATAATCTCGATTCAGTTCAAAGGTCTGTGAAACAGTGGACGAGTCTCTTTTTACTCCCACGAAAGTGAGAGAACTCTCATTCAGACGATTGAATTGGCCCACATCGATGGAAATAAGTCCGAAAAGATTGTCGTCAACGTTTAGCACTTGATTCATAATTTCATCCCTTTTAGTTAAATAATTTATGCCATCAGCTTGCCCATTGATTAGGCCCGTTGACCCATTGGAAGGGAACCCTTTAAGGCCAACAGTTCGAAATGGAGCGGCATTAAGAAAGCCTCCAGATAATAGCATGAATCCTTTTTCGTCATAATAGAAACCGTGGGAGAAAAGCTTATTGTCGGCGTGTGAAAGGGACTCGAAATCCAAATTCACGGTATCAGCGGAATCTTTTAGTCCAATGAAATTTGCCCTAAGCGCCTCTCTTTCCTTTCGAATAATAGTGGGCATGGAAACGGAATAGCGACTGGTATCCGTGGGCTGATACATTGCATTCCTAATTTTACCCATTTCCTTTTCGTCTTTATCAATACCCAGGTGAATGGACCAAATTGGCAGCATCCGTTCATAAGTAACCATATGGATAATTAGAGCTTCTTTATCAATGGATTGCCAACTAATTTGAGCTTGTTCCAAACCAAAATCCTGATTATTTACCCACTTGCCGGTTAATCGATCTACCAAAAGTAGGTAGGGGCGTATTTCTTTTCCATCAGGTCCAAGATTATATCCCGTACTAAATGGTGTTTTGCGCTGCAAACGCATTTTAGGAAAGGGGTTGATACCAAATTGTATTGACGTTGGTTTATTTGGATTTAATCTACCCAGATCGAAATTACCAAGGACAATCATGTACCGACATCCCACACCCGAAATCCTAATTTCTACAAATCTTTCTGGACCGGATGCCTCGACAACGTTCATTTCAACTTGGTCCAACTGTTTCATCCAACCATAGTCAAATGTCACAGCATCTTCCGGTCGATAAAAGCCCTTATCGGTAAATTTAGCCAAGCGAACAGGGATTTCTAATACATCAGCATAAGTATGAAATTGTTCTCGATTTAACACCAATCCAAACCAGTCCTTATACATCTCTTCTTCATCTAATTCGAAAAGCTCCCGTTTGGCTCGGTGGCTAAGTTCCAAAATCGATGCTTTTATTGGTCGTTTTACTTTGGTGAGACTTGAAAAAGGAACGGCCTCTGCTGCGGCTAATTTCGAAAGTTCAGAGTATTTGATATAGGGATCAAATCCTAAAGTTGGGTTTTTTATTTTTACAAGTAATCGATACAATTCGGGGCTTAAAGAAAACCAACTGTGTACAAGTATTCGAAAGCGTTGCGACTGTTGCGGTGAAGCCTGCGCGGAATCAAACTTAGCATAGTATTTACTGTTTATTACGATCTCCCACTTACCCGCGTCTAAACAATTGTTAAAAACACCAGCCTGATAAGTTCGATTAACAGATTCAATGACATTCTTTCCGCTATTTTTGGCAAGTTTCCAGGCGAACGCACCTTCCTTTTTGTAATAAAGAATTCCAAACCTTTCGAATTCTTTGAGCAGAAATTCTGCGTATTTAAGTCCGCTGTTTTGAGTAATGACTGGTACCAAATCAAGGAGGTCGACTGAATGAAGAATAAAGGTATTGCCAGCATCCGTCTTAAATTCCAATTCAACCAAAGCCTTGGTTGTTTCCTGGACCGGTGAAAGGAAAATGGATAGCTTGGTAAACTTAAGTCCTGCCATGGAATCTTGATATACAAGGTCTTTTTCAGCTGGGTCCTTGGCATAGCTCAATATTGGAGTGTCGACAGTCAGATCAATTCGGTTCCCTGGTAGTGATTTAAAAAGACGGGTAAACTCCTCAATACCATTTTCACTCTGTGCCTTTTGAGATTTAACCCCGGTTCCTGGGCCTGAGCAGCCCAGCAAAACCAGACAAAACAGCCAAATCCGATAATCGAAAAACATACAACTTAAGCGCTTTAATTGGTCAATTCCTATGGAACCAACCAACTGTAGGTGGCTGGTCACGGAAAAAAATGTAAAATGATGCTACCAGAAACGGTTACATGGCCGCGAACATCCGTGGCCCGGATCTTTAAAATCGCCGAGTCCTGCGGTGGCGCTTCGAAGGATAGATTGTATAAAGTCTGGACATTCAAATAACGACTGGAAAATTGGGTGGCCTCAGTTTTCACAACGCCATCTAAAAGAACCTCGATTAACTTTATCTCTATATCATCCGAGGCTTGAACGGTAATATTGACAGGAGCGGTAATGGCTATTCTCGTACCCGTAGCCGGACTCAGGATGCTAACCGCAGGAGCCTGATCAGGTAAGGCATTGAACTTGTAGTCATAGCCTCCGCTCGCATTTAATTCAAAGGAAAGATTGGAGAGCGCTAAATCAAAAGGATGGAATGGGCTATCGGAGAAGTTTTCGTAAACTCCGCTTCCGGTAGAAAGAGAAAAGGTAGAATCCAGGCTCAGATCCTTTGGGCCTTCCATGACGCCGTTTCCAGGGGAAAGGCCAGTCATGGTGTTATAGTTGTATCCATCGAGATGTAATTCACGGTATATAAACTCAATGCCGCCGTCAGGATAGAGAATGGCTTGGATGGCTTCACGTAGGCGATCTCCCGGACCCCCTGCACGATACCAAGTGAACTGCACCATATTCGCATCTTGCTTGACGGCAACGGTAGGTCCCCAGTTCGAGTATCCTTCTGTGAAAGGCAGATAATTGCGCCAGAGCGGGGCAATTCTTGGAGAACCCGAAGCAAGTTGGTCGAGTTGGCCATTAATCCCGTTATCTCCTGGAGCAAAGGATAGGCTTCCGGTAAGATTCACAAATACGCTGTCATACGCAATACCATAAAATGGAAAAACGAACCCAGTTGGAAAGACAACGGGGATTGAGAAAGCACCATTAAAGATTACAGTCGCTCCAATGTCACTGGAGAATACACCACGCGCAATTTTAATATCCCCTAAGTTTGTTGTACCTGCCTTAATTGCGGCAATGGAATCCGAAAACCCAAGCTTACGTCTGTCAACCAAATAGAGCTCGGCCTTTGCTTGTATTTTTGGTCGATAGAAAGGAACACCGCTAATTGAGAAGCTTCCCCCAGAGACACTGATACCAAACTGTCCACCAACCTCAACTTTCGCACCTACCACGGGAGTATTTGTTTCATCCACAATGCGGCCTATTGCCGTTGTCACCGGAGGTGGAGTGAGATGGAGTATTCTTGAAGCAGATAGAGTAACATTGCCCCGAATATCCGTGACGCGAATCTGAATGGCAACGGAATCCAAAAACGGCGCTAATAACATGAATTCCGAATAGGGCGATCCACCAGGATCAGGTAATACTGTTGCGAGTACAGCTCCATCTACCATCAATTCGATAGACTTGACATGCACATCATCTTTTGACTGTACATAAACACGAATTTGATTTCCGCTAGTATCACTGGTACCAGTTTTCGGCTCCAAAATATTGACTACAGGTGGTGCATCTTTCAGAGTCGTAAACTTGACCTCATAGCCACGCGTGCTATTTGGATCAAAGGACAAAGTACTGAATCCCAGGTCAAAAGGATGGTACGGGCTAGATGTGAAGATTTCAGAAATACCCAAGCTATCGATGGACGTAAATGATGAATCAAGACTGAAATCATGTGGCCCATCGAAGTCCCGATTACCGGGCCAAATTCCTGTTCGAGTTACCCCTGAAAATGGCATTTCCTTATAATTGAATTCAATGCCGCCATCAGGATAGAGAACTACTTGGTAGGTTAAATTTGTCCCTATTGTGTGGCTTTTTGCATTCAACCAAGTTATTTGGATCCATTGGGCATTCTTTTGCACATATATATTCTGGTAATATGCGTTGCCAGCTAGCTCAAGAACAGTCCAAATTGGCGCGATACGCGGCGGAAAAAAGTTAACCCCATATGGAACGTTTCCATCACTGCCGAAGGTTATATTGCCGCTATAGGTTAAGAAGGCGCGGTCATACTTTATCCCGTAGAATGGAAATTCAAATCCGCTTGCAAAAGGAATTTCAACCGGCACAAAGGCATAACTAGTAATCGCGTTTCCAATATCGGTAGAGAACTCACCCCGTCGGATACGAATGGCTCCAAGCGTCGTCGCTCCATCGACAATGGCAGTAATAGAATCCGAATGCCCGAATTTTCTTCGGCCATCAATATTCTTTTGCGCAGTTGCGTAAATCTTTCCATTGAGCGGAACAATTACCCTAAACGAAAAATGTCCCAATCCATCACTGGTCGTGGCTTGATTAACGACGCTAATAGTGGCTCCAGACACCGTGGCGCCAGCCTCATCCAGAATTTGTCCTGTAACCAAGGTCATTGGAGGCGGAACCAAAAGAATTCTGACTGACGGTGAAAGTGATACGTTTCCACGGATATCAGTAACCTTTGCTTGGAGTAATGCGGAATCAAGCGTGGGTGCGGTGAAAGTGAAGTCATAGGGTGGATTGCTTACACTATCAACCTTTTCTCCATTAACTAGGAGTTCGACAAATTTTACTCCCAGGTCATCACTAGCAATTGCCTTCGCATTAACCACGCTTCCTTGTGTAAATTGGGCTCGGACTAAGGGTGAAATAACTTGCGCCGTCGGCTTTTGATCAGGAAGGTTGCCAATACCAACAGAATAAATTCCGCTTCCATTGATATCAAAAGTCAAATAGCTTAACCCAAGATCAAAAGGATGTGAATCGGAAAACATTTCATAAGGACCATCAACTCCCGTCAAGGAAAACGGTACTTCCAGACTAAAGTCGTGTAAGGCAAGGCTGCTTTCATTTCCGGAAGACAAGCCAATTAATCCATTGACGAAAGTCATTGCTTCCGGATAGGTAAATTCAATTCCACCATCAGAATACAAGGTAACCTGGAAGGAAACTCTTTGATGTTCGGAATATAACCACACTTTATTCCAAGTAAATTGGATCCGATCTCCATATTGTTGAAGATAAATTTTTCCAATAAAATCCGGTACTAAATCCATCCACAGTGGGGCTATAGTAGGAATATTCAGAGTCGCAGGATCCGGGACGGATTCATCATTTCCAGAAACAAAAGATAGATTGCCATTTGAGTTCACGAAAATATGGTTGTAGGCAGTCCCATAGAATGGAAAGGTGAAACCATCTGCAAAATCAACTCTTAAATGGGAGTCATCGTCAAGGTCCAATTCATATCCAAAATCATTGGAATATTTACCGTGATGTACATAGACATCTCCAACGTTGGTCGTACCACCAATTATGACAAGGACTGAATCCGAAGCACCGTAATAGTATCGGCCGTTAATCTTAATTTGAGAAGAAGCAATTAATTTCGGTTCATAGATTATCACGCCAGGTATGGAAAAATCGCCTTCACTATTAGTCACGCCAGTATCGACACCGACACTAACCGTGGCCCCGACTAAAGGATCACCCGTTCCAGATAAAACTCTGCCCATCACCAAGGTTTTTGGCCGTGGAAGGACCCGCAGATTCACTAAACTGGAGGTGGTTTGGTTTCCATCCATATCATAGGCGATAGCCTTTAAGGATACCGTTGTTGGCGCAAGAGGTAGAAGAAAGGAAAATTGAAAAGTCGATCCCACAAAGGGGGTTTTTTGACCAACAAAGGCTTCATTAACGTAAAGTTCAACTTTCGAAACAGCAAAATCATCATATGCGGAAACGATTACGGATTGAGTACCACCTTCAAAAACTTCCGTATTGGAAACCGGGGAAGTGATTTGCACCGTTGGGGCTAAATGCGAAGTATCATTTTGAAGCAGGATCTGGCTGATTTGCAATCCACCTGGTCTGGAAACGCCATTTCTTTCCAAGGCTTGGACATTCGTCATATAGGCATATCCATTGTGCAGATGAACATTGGAAGTTTGATTTTGGCCCATCTTAAATAAAAAGGTGGAAATGATTGGTGCAGTGCGATCAAAAACGTTAAAAATTGGATTTCGAAAAGTAGAATTAGCATCCGTGGACAAGGCAAAAGATCCTTCTACGCCAATATGCCTTGCCTGATATAAAGTAGAACTAGCTCCAAGAATGATTGGAGTAGCGGGATTGCTAATATCAATCAGGACTATGCCCCCACCACTTCCAGGAAGCAATCCATCCGCAATATATGCCGTATTCCCGATGACCTCGACATCTGAGCTATTTGAGGTTAAACCGCGCGTATAAACTTGGCCCATTACTACCGGGTTAGTGGGATCAGCAACATTTATGGTCTGAACCGGACCGCGGCCACTGGTAATAACTGCCACTGTGCCGGAAACGGCCACGCCGGTCAGGCTCCCTGCAGGATAATTGATCCGACCTAATTGAACCGGATTTGCAGAGTCTACGACCGAATAAATGGACAAACCTAAACTGTCAACAACATAAGCCTTAGTACCTGAAACAAAAAGATCAAAGTTTATTGCTGGCGTAGTCGCACTTCCAAGGATTTCCGGTAGTGATGGATTTGAAATATCAACAATAAGCAATTGGTTTCCATCAGCGACATATGCTCTATTATTCACCACCTTGACATCATTGGCATTACCCGGTGTATTTATGGTTCCCACAAGTATGGGAAGGGACGGGATCGAAATATCGACTATATGTAAACCCGCTGCCCCAGAAGCCACATAGGCAAAATTCCCATTCACCACCACGCTATTCGCATATCCAGTGAGGGGTAAATAGGAAAGTAATCGAGGAGAGAAGGAGATAACATCGGCTTGAATTTGCACGGTGTGTCCACTATTGGATATGGTAATCGTATCAAGGCCTGGCCTCAATGCAAAAGCCTGCCCAGAAACTATTCCAAAATTAATGACATTCAAATTACTCGATATATAGGTCGTGCCTTTAAGGGTACTGGTCAAATTCAAACTTGTGCCATCACTCAATATTCCGGTAACTGTTAACTGACGCGTTACATCAGCGGGTTGAATGGTATTGGTAACTAGGGTAAAGTTTCGAGGATTTACCTGCAAAGAAGTCAAGGCTGATGCAAGGTTGAAGCTTAATGGGTCGGTGGGATTACTGCTCGTCAGAATTTCCAGACCATCACGAATGCCATCCCCATCGGTATCAGGGGACAAAGGATTAGTTATAAATCCATCCGCTCCCGCAATCAATTCTTCACTGTCCGAGATTCCATCTCCATCGGTATCGGCATTTCGGATGGCGGTTCCGGCCTGAAACTCCTGTAAATTAGTCAAGCCATCTCCATCTAGATCTAATGCGCCATCGAGGGGATCGTTTGGATTTAAACCTTGCGCGATTTCATAATCATTGGGCATGCCATCCCCATCTGCATCCGTTCCAGTGGATACGGTGATGAAAATGGTTTTGAGAATGGATTCGTATGAGGCTGTAATCAGGACTCTTCCGCTTGAAACAGCTGTAACAAGGCCATTCGAGTCGATGGTGGCTACAGAGCGGTTGGTGCTTAGGTAGGTTATGCCAGAATCGGATCGAGTTACGTTTTTGGTAGAGCCATTGGGCATGGTAGCGATAACGGAAAGTTGGGTGGTGGCGCCGATGGCACTGAGGACGGGGTTCGCGGTTGAGAGAGTGATATTGGTGGGGACGCGAATTTCGGGTTGGAATATTATGGTATCGCTACCATTGCCTAAATTGGCAAGAATAGGCAGGCTTGAGGATTCACCGTAGTGAGTTCCTGTAGAATCCTTACATGTAGCCCTTACCCTTGCTTTTCCAACTCCTGCAGGCACATTGAATATTTGATAGGACCCATCACTCTGCACCTTGGCCGTTCGATTCAAGATGGAAACCACGCAGCTCGAATCCAGTTGCTGAGCATTGAGAATTGCCGCTGAACATTGAAGGATAACGATTAGAAATATTTTGTATATGTTCACAGTTTTAACCTAAATAATTTCTTCCAAATTTTGGTTGAGAAAAGATGCCAGTGATACACAACACAACCTCCATGCTTGGATCTAACTTTTGGAAAAAAAAGATCTTTCTATTTCGATAGTTAAGGGTGTCATGCGCATAAGTAATTCTGGCCAACTTTATTCCATTTTCGAAAACTTCTAAGTCAGGGTTCCACTTTTCAGGATGGATGAGAGTCAGATCTCGGGACTTGTAGGTTAAAAATTTTATGTTTTTCGAAAATCCGTTTTGCCGGAACACGGCAATTCTTTCGTTCTTTTCAAATAATTCTACGTAACGAAATAGGGTATTAAATCGGACTCCGAATTCAATTCCTTTAAAATGAATCATGTGAATTTTATTGGGAGGCATTCCCAATTGCCTTTTGTCAGAAACCGAACAAACGACACCAGCATCATTAAATATTTCAAAATTTGCTGGATAGCTCCTAGGCCTTATCGTGATTAAAAATATTTCCTTAACCCCTTCAAGTTGGTTCGGTGAAGGATATAGGGAATTTCGGCAGAAAATCGATTCTATGAGAAAAGACCATGCGAAGAGTGCAAGCACAACAGCTGCAAAGCCAATTAGAAAATAGGACATAGTAATTCTATTTTCTAATAATGAAGTTTGTATCATTTGCCAAAACTGCCCCACCAAGAGTTTGCCAGAATGTCACGTCAATTAAACCGGCTTTTATTTTAAACACCCCATTTTCAGCTGTGATAAACATTGGGTTATAGTTTTTCATTTTTTGAGTGCATTGTTGTCCATATACAAGAATTAAGTTTGGAATTTCAAATATCATACTAACTTCGTATTTTTCAACTTTTGATATTTGATCGATAAATTTTTCGCCAACGCCTTTTTTTTGAAAGGACGAGTCGACATGCTTGGCCCCAACGGAATCATACAAAGCAACAATGTCCCGAGTATTTTTTTGTTTTACAGTAAACAGATAGTTCGCAATTGCCTCGTAAGGTGATTTCGGTCGATCATATTGAGCTGGCAAAATTGAAAGCGGCTTATTTTTTGGAAAAGTTTTACCCACCACGCTTAATTCTCGATAGTCCCTAGTGTATCCCTTTTCTTTTTCGTTAACCGGCCTGTCAATGTAGTATTTCGACGATTTATCAAATCGCAGGGCGAGAGAATCAAGTTTGAAATCAGGAAGCTTTTCGGCCATAGCAATCGTCTGGATTGTAGCTAATACCAATACTGTTTTAAACTGCATCATTTATTGACTTCCATCGATTAGAATTAAAAATTTGGATCCCAAGATTGACTGACTTCAAGAATAGTAAAATCAAAGGTTTCAAGTCTTCCGACTAACTCAAGGCGTACGGAATTTATTGTTGGAGCTTTGAAAGATTTATCCGTACATAACTCGCCACCAGTAACCGGCAGCACAGCGTTGCCTTCGACTTCGGCGCTTAAAATCCCAATATCACAATTTAACACGCACGCTTTTAATATTACCCCTACCGAAACACTGCCAGAAATCCCGAGGCAGGCTTTATTCCCGCATGCATCTTGATGCTCTCCACTGGCGGTACCAGAGACACTTAATCCAAATTTAAGTCCTGCCGTAAAAGCGAATGGCGTACCAGCGATTGGAATACTTGGTATAAGTTTTTCACAATCCTTTAACTCTGCTCCAATTGAACCTGCAAATCCGGTAACTTCCTTTTCTTCGCAATTACAAACCCCTCTTGATTTTTTACCTGATATACCCCATTTTATTACAGGTAAACATTTGGCGTCTCCAGATTCAGACGCGCCCTTCAAAAAATTCATGAGGCCATCACTATCCCATCCGAGAGTAGAAAACCCGGTCGAATAATCAGGGTCAACCACGTTAACCGTAGTCGACGCAGTACTAGTTCCGGATTTGACTGTTATGGTTCCTGTGCCAATCCCGTCTCCAAGACCGGTTCCAGCAACTTTAGGATTTGAAAATTGAACGAATGGTTGCATTTCATTTCCTGCAGGTATGGTTATAATGGTAAAGTCTTTTTTCTCCAAATCCTTTCCAATTTCAAACCACTGGCAGCTAGTCGAAATTGAGGCAACGTTAACGCAAGTCCCCGAAGAGCTTTTACGAATCCCTGCAAATACCCCGTAGCATTCAGACACTCCTTCAACCGTGACATTGCCCGGTTCAGTGCATGTTACAGCTAGAGACCCAGGTGCCGGTTCATTACTGGCGTCTGGTGAATTCTTCCAATAAAAAACGCCATGTTCAGGATACCGAGTGGCATGAAAGGTCATTTTTTCTCCCTTACCAACAACCGGAGATGCATTGGCAATGTCTAGCCTACATTGCGAACAAGTACCCGTCGGATTCCCCGGTCCCCCGCAATGCCAGCCACCCTTCACAATCCCAAAGCCTTTATCCGAGGTCATCGTTGCCCCATCCTCGCTCACAGTTCCAGTTCCGATGCTCACATAGGTCCCCAAATCATGATCAAAAGAATAAAAATGCGTTTGCTCCCCAGGCTTCAGCCCATTCACGTTCGGAAAAGTTATGGGCGCAGGCGGGTCAAATTTTACCTGAGGAGGCCCAATCGAAACGATAAACCTCGGCTGCATTCCCTCTCCAGGAGGCATGGGAATTTTATCGGCATGCACAGCCGTGACCGTAATGGTATGGTCATCCAGATCCGGAGGGAAGGTGGCCGACCCTGCGGGTATTTTTAAAGAAAAGCCTGGGATCTCTGAAAGTGTTATAATCTGCTCCGTCGATGCGCTCGGAACCTTACCTTCTGCATTGTTTCTAGCTACCAGATACATCGGCATCCCGATATCATTATTCTTGCCGCTGATAGCATTCACCTCAAACATCAAGGTCACCCAATCGCCGGGCTGCGTGGCTGTTGTTCCATCGACATGCAGATGCAGATTGCCTACGGGGGTGTTGGAAAGTTGATATTGCCCTGCACTATTGGTTGTAGTCTGTTGTCCATTTTCTTCAATACGTACCGTTACGCCTTGTAGAGGCTGATTGCTATTGTCCAGGATGACACCGCTTACCTTTGTTTCTGAAGGCGGGCCTGGAATATATCCGGAAAGCACAAAAATGGCCGGCTGACTGGGATTGCCTGCGAAGGAAGCTTCCACAAGGTTATTATCCCGTCCCTCTTGTAATCCTAAAGTGAAAGAAGCCACTGCGCGCCCATCTTCTCCCGTTATGGCGGAGTCCAAATTCTGCCCTTGGAAATGGCCGCCGCCTGTTTTGACTTTGAATTCAACCATCACGCCGGGAATTGGATTACTGGCGCTATCGGTAACAATGGCGACAAGTGGATGTGGGGCTCCGTTTCCAGCCAAGCCCCGTTGCATATCACCGGAGGCGGTCAAAATGCGTTGCGCCAATTGAGTTTTTGCATTCGCATGGAAAACGACAGCGCCAGCAAAGCCCTCGGCCACAGCTGTAACCTCATTAGCTCCAGGTCCTGCGCGCTTGCCTAGCACAAACGGAACCGATGCCAATCCATCAACATCCGTAGTTACCCGCAATGTTCGAGCATTTCCCGTAAAAGAGCCATCCCCCACGCTAACGTGGAACAGGACAATCTGCCCGGCGACTGGTTGATTCAAGGAATTTTTGACTGAAACTACGAGTTGCTGAGGGAGAAGACCGTAGATAGTGGCACTCTGATTATCCCCAGAAAACAGAGTCAGAGAGGGAGCTACAGATACGTCAAGCGTTACATGCGCCACGGCACTTTCCACATTCCCGGCGCGGTCAGTGGCTACGGCCGTAATCGTATTCATGCCGGAGGACAAAGGAAGCACGACGGAAAAAGTATTGTTAACTACTACAGCCTCGATGCCATTCACCTTGACCGAGGGCATGCCTTGGCCTTGGACATCGGCAATTCGATCCGAAACGCTTCCTGAAACCGTGACCGAATGCTCTCGCATCACCAAGCTATCTGCTGGCGAGGTAATGTAGATTCGTGGTTTTTCCCGATCTAAAGTAACCGTGAGCGTGGCGGAAACTTGATTCCCGTCTTGGTTAGTCGCCGTGGCCATCAGCGTGTTCCGACCATCAACCAATGGAACCAACGTCTCAAAATGATTTCCAGAAATGGACGTGGGAATGCCATCAATACGAAGATTGGTCAAGACACCATTAGTTTCCCCCGCAACAAGAATATCGGCAGTTCTAAC
>JAYUHW010000400.1:0-14809 GCA_043766615.1 Fibrobacteria bacterium
GGTTAAATCTGTTAGAACCGAAGCTCCTGCCGTTATTCGAACGTGCTCGATTCACTTCCGCCATAGTGATATCGCTCAGACCAATTGAAAATCGGCCCAATTCATGCTGCGAAACCTTGAGTGGGCAATTGATAGGCACTTCGTTAGTCCCAACCAAAACGACGGATTTTGTGTATGCTTTGGCAAAAGCCTGACATGGTTTTTTAGAGCATTTTGGGCAGGCTCTGGGGTCCAGAATGGGAAAGTTGGCATCCATTATTAGCCTACCTTTTTTGCCTTTCCTTTTAGCCTTTTTTAACGACCGGCAAAAATCAGAAAGTTGACCCCGGCTTGCACCACGCCAATCAGAATTCCTAAAACCAGGCCCACCAAGGCTATTTCATTGAATTCCTTATAGCCGATTTCCTCAATAATGGTGTTCAACCGTTGCACATCAAAGGAGAGAATGTTTCGTTTGATGGTATCGCGCAAATCTATTTTTGATTCCAGACTTTGTACCAACAGCTCCGTATACTTATCCGCTTCCGTGGAAAAAACATCCGCTACCTTGTCCCTAATTTTCGTCAGCTTGTCCGCGCTTACAAACATGCTGATAATGGGCATGGAGCTGAGAATTTCCCCAACTTTTTCCTCCCACTTTTCCAAAATAAGTTGCCGCATAGCTTTGGCTGGATCGACTTTTTTGAGAAAACCCAAAATGTCTTCTTCCTTTAAAAACTCACGGGCAATAGCTTCCGATATGCGATCGGCAAGGTCAGCTTGTCGCCTTGGTAAAAGGCCCTGTATTTTAAAGCCCAGAATATTGATGGGGTGAACGGGCTTGAGCAAAAGCTTAACAGCCAGCCAATTGGTAAACCAGCCGTGTAAGCCCGCCAGCAGTATCGGTAAAAGAAGCAGAGTAAAAATTTGGTTTAAATGCATCTTTAGAAAGGTAGTCATCCCCCGGATTCTTGAATTCCCTTGAATTCAAGGGGGCCTTTACCTAAATTGTCGCTCCTACCTACCGGATGCCCCAGGCTGCTTAAGCTTGAGATGTCCGGGTTGCCATCGATGCCTGATAGCTCAGTTGGTAGAGCAAGCGACTGTTAATCGCTCGGTCCCAGGTTCGAGTCCTGGTCAGGCAGCCAACTTTATCCTTCGGAAACATAGAGTCCAGTCCACAGCACCTTTCGACGCACATGCCGATTTTTAATTTTAAAATGACGTTTTTCGACTTTTTCGGGTAGGCATTTCCCAAGTTTTTCTCACCGCAATCCTCTATATTTTGTTGTTAACACTCCATAATATTCACTGAATTCAAAGGATTAGCGGATGAGCAAGAAATATAACGTGGCCATTGTAGGATTGGAATTCGGCAAAGAATTCATTCCCATTTACCAGCGCTATCCGCACACCAATATGTACGCCATTTGCCAACGCTCACCAGAAAAACTGAAAAAAGCCGGCGAAGACTTTGGCGTTGCCGTTTGCTATTCGGATTACGCGGAATTGCTGGCCGATCCCTTGGTGGACATCGTCCATATCAACACCCCTCTACAAATCCATGCGGACCAGGTAGTTGCTGCATTGGAAGCGGGAAAACACGTGGCTTGCACCATTCCCATGGCCACCTCTGTTGCCGATTGCAAACGCATTGTTGACGCTGTGGAAAAGACAGGCCTAACCTATATGATGATGGAAACCGTGGTCTATAGCCGCGAATTCCTCCATGTTAAAGAAATCTATGACAATGGTGAGCTTGGAAAAATTCAGTTTATCCGTTCTTCACACCAACAGGAAATGTGGGGTTGGCCCGATTACTGGCATGGAATGCCGCCCATGTATAATGCGACTCATGCTATTTCACCCTGTTTGGCAATCGGCATGTGGGAAGCGGAGTATGTCTCCTGTTTCGGATCCGGCCGCGTGCAGGAATTCATGATTCCCGCCTATGGCTGCCCCTTTGCTATCGAATCCACACATATCAAATTCAAGGACAGCGATGTGGTTGCCGAAGTCACCCGCTCCCTGTTCAACACGGCCCGCCAGTACCGCGAACATTTTGACGTGTTCGGCTCTAAGAAGACTTTCGAATGGACTCAGTTGGAAAATGAAGATCATGTCATGCACACCGGTGAAAAACCCGAACGCATCAAGATTCCCGATTTCGCCAGCCGCTTACCGGAACCGATCCAGGTCTTTACTACGGGCGGAGTCTATGACACTGGCGACAATGCGCATCGCTCGTTTATCCAGGGCGGCGGCCACGGCGGTTCCCATCCCCATTTGGTACATGAATTCATCAGCTCCATACGCGAAGGTCGGGACCCCTACCCCAATGCCCGCCAGTCCGCTAATATTACGTGTGCCGGTATTCTCTCGCATCAAAGCGCCATGGAAGGCGGCAATCGGATTGCCTTGCCGGAATGGACTCTTTGGAAGAACAAGCCCATGATGAGCCGGGTTGCCAAGCAGGCGGTTGACCAGAAGAAGGAAGCGCTTGTTTAAGGCTTAGACTTTGAGTAAGTGGCGAAAATTCGGAATCCCCTCATAGTCTGAGGGGATTTTTTTTGTCTTGAATCGAATAGGTAAGTACGGAATTTTGAGTTGACATTAAAAAACCCCCTCAGGTTATGAGGGGGTTTTGAGTTTATGGGTAGGTTGTCCAGCGCTTGCAGCTGGGTGCCAAGTAGGGTTTTTACTTACAGTGAGACGCTTTTCGTAAAAGATTTGCCCTGTACTTCAACTTGTACTAGGTAGATACCTTTTTTTAGAGACGGAATAGAATATTTTTGAATTCCGTTTCCGTTTTTTTGGAAAAGGACCTTGCCATCAAGTTCAGCGACCTTATAGCTATGCGGTCCCGCTTGCTCCACTGAAACCACGATTGCCGCGTTTTCCATGGAGATGTGGCCGAGTAGTTTTGAGTCGTCCGCCGTCAATTCAGCGGATTGCAAAATACTCACCGGAAGACAGGTTCCATCATTGACCGTGGCCAATGCGTTGAAATTGACTTTAGTCGAATCCGTGCAACCACGGTCGTCTTTCACCACCCAACGAAGTGTGGATAGGAAAAAGTCTCTTATCCAGAAATTTCCATTTGTAGCTGTCCACTCTTCTGGTGCATGGCCAGGATTAAAAAAGGCAAAGCGTCCATTGGTAGCCGATGCTTTTGGATCAAAGACCCCCGGACTAACTTCTCGCACCCAAACTGAAGGCCGACCCTGACCCGGAGGTATATAACTGGAACCATGAGTCGTAGTGGCAGTTATTTTTGTCAGCACACCAATTATTTTTGATGGACCAATTCCGCTATCAGGCACACCTAAATTCCCCCTTACTTGTACAGGTTTAAATTTGTTTCCACTATTTGAAACAGCGCCTCCCTGACCGTTTTCATACCTAAAACCACCATTGAAATGATACCATTCACCACCGAGTCCAGTGACAATCAAGGGTTGTCCATAGCCAAGTGACACTTTTGGACGGGTTTGTAATTTCCTAATGAAATATACCGATGAATCCATATTGGGCAGTGTTTGGTTGTCCAAAGTATAGTTGGCACGTGTCCCAGATGGGTAATGACCGCCATTCTCGCCACCAGTTACTGTGTCTGCAGAGAGATAACCGTCAACGAACCAATCTGTATACAACATCGAACCAAATGCCCAATTTCCAGAAGAGACATCACGCCCATGTGCGGCATGCACTGAAATGAATCCCCCGCCTGATTGAACATGAGTTCGAACCATTGCCATTCGTACTGTAGCGCCAGGATATGGGGCACTCAATGGTCCCCCAGCGACGTTTTCATCCCCTTGACCTTGGCAAAAAATCAGAATATCAATGGGTTTGGCCGGTTTTGGCTGCCCGGGAGCCTTATAAAGCCTATTGAAAACAGAATCCAACTGTGTCCGGTTTAGGGCTAAATTTGAATATTCCAAATTGTATCCGTAGGTAGCTTTATTAAGATTTAACATCGAAATAAAGCCGTCAAAACCAGTTTGGTGATCACCGGATACGCCATTATTGACGTAAATGGTCATTCCGTTCAGCTTACTCTTTACAACTTGTGAAAATCCAACACTCAAGGAGACTAAAACAGTCAGGAAAATTTTACCCATATTTGGCCCTCATTTAAAAATTGATCTCCAAGCCTATAATACTGCCAACTGGAATTCTGTTATAGGGAATAAACGACTAATTTATAGGGAATAAACGACTTTTAGGGATCCATAGAACTGGCCAGGATTCGCGGCGGCTTCATATTGCACTAAATTACCATTAGGAATGCGCCAATGATCACTTGCAATTTGAGCCTTGAAGGTAATCTTTTTGTGGATCGATTTGACAGCTAATAGCGACCATTTCAAATTATCCTTACTTGGATCGAAGTCTATTTGCGTTTTTCTTAAATGCTCGGCACCAGCTTTATTGGAAGGTGGGATGGGCGACATCGCGTAATTTATATTGTTTCCTTCTCCAAAGCTAAAAAGGTCATAAGCTCCCACCAGTTTGTATGGATCGTTCTGAAATGGCGCATTGTAATATTCAAATTCAAGAGATAATAAATCAAGCCCACCATAGGTTGGGATATTCATACCAAAAAGTACTGGAATTCGTTCACCCTTTTTTTCATAAATGTGAGGGTAGTCTTTAATTCCGAGTAATGCTGCTTCAAAATAGAACACGAAATCTTTTTGGCCTCCAACGTATCCTGTCATTATTTTCTTAAGGTCCAACGCACCACGTAGCATCACTTTGGTGCCAGCTAACGAATAAGTGGTAGTATCCGCTTTACCGCCCGTCGCTAGAGCCGTCGTATCAATTACCATAAAAGCACCTTTATATAAATCAGCGCCTGGTCCAACGTACCCTGGCGGAACTTCACCGCCAAGGCATTCCTCAACATCAGCATTGCCTTTTGGCGAAGTTACACAAGAATTAAACTCAACAAGCCGTTGTGATTCAAAACCCGTTCCCATTTCAATAGGTCCAACGCTATAGGACAGAAAACTGGACAAGTTAATATCCATATAAGGTTTAAAATCTGTTTCGAATGCTGTAAGCACATCCCAATGAAATGATTCAGTCGGGGACAAGGAAAGCAATAGTCCAGTCTTGGTTAAACCCCCAATTTCATCGAATCCGGAGTATAGAAACCCAGGATAAACAGGCCCACGCAAAAGATACAATCCCATATTGTGATTGTAATCGGAATATGAATAATGAAATTTTCCAATCTTTAGGCCAAATTCACTCATGTGGAAAGAAATGTTTGCCTCATATAGAAAGCCCCCCATACCGAGACTAAGACTTTTTGGATCTGTTTTCCCAACAACACTGCCTGAGGTATCCTTCAAAGTTTTTTTCATCGCTGAGTTGCCGAATCCCACCCCTATGCTAAGGTTGGTTGTCCAGTTTTCGGCCGGCTCTCCACCCAAAAAAATCAAACCACCCGTATTGAAAAAGGGATTGTAATCGAAGTTGGTAGCGCCTTTGTACATATGGGTCATACCCTCTTGGTACTGAGTCCAGGCCACACCGGAAACTTTTAAATTTGCATCAGCTAATACCGGGACTGTCGAAAGGGCGAGAAAGACTGAACACCAAAACAAGTATATCAATCGACTTGCTTGTTCACTGAACCTTACATACCGTTCCATTGTATCACTCCTTATACGAATTGGATTCAAAGGGACGCCATTTTGGCAGCACCTATTGAGGAAAAAATTAGCCTGAAATCTTTAGCTTGTCTTGCGATATTTCACCTCAAAAAAGGAAAAAACCGCCATTCCATTTTTTTCAAGTGATTAGATAGAGGTAAGCCGGATAATGTTTGGACTCCAAAAGGCTGTGGAGAAAGGACTTTCATTAGTACTCTTCTACCAGGCTAGCGCGATTCCCCCTCTTTTGCTTGCCTTCATGGATTAGGATCCGACTTCATCCTCCTCCCACGTAAAAAATTCAGGAACCGGTCCTAGGGGGACTTCACTCAGGACCCGGTGACCCC
Source organism: Fibrobacteria bacterium (assembly GCA_043766615.1). Taxonomy (GTDB): domain Bacteria; phylum Fibrobacterota; class Fibrobacteria; order UBA11236; family UBA11236; genus Chersky-265. The sequence goes on from JAYUHW010000400.1 coordinate 5,993, forward strand.
TGTAACCATACCGAAGCGTAAAAGGAGCACCAAGTGCTTTTCAAAGATTTGAATCTTATTCCGTCCATATTATCCGCCGTGGAAGCCCAAGGCTACACGAAACCGTCACCGATCCAAGCAGCAGCGATTCCGCCTATTCTTGAGGGACGCGACCTCATCGGCTGCGCACAAACTGGAACTGGAAAGACTGCCGCGTTTGCATTGCCGGTCATCCAAAACCTAATGGCAAGCAAACCACAAGTACCAAACTGCATTCGAGCCTTGGTATTGACACCAACCCGTGAATTGGCAGCCCAAATCGAGGAAAATTTTAACTCCTACGGAGTGAACCTTCCGTTACGAAATACCGTTATTTTCGGCGGAGTAGGTGACAGTCCGCAGAAAGCCAAACTGCGCCGTGGCGTTGATATTCTGATTGCCACTCCAGGACGTTTAATTGACTTACTCGGCCAGCGTGCTTTGACTTTAAGCCATGTAGAAATCTTTATTCTCGATGAAGCCGATCGCATGTTGGACATGGGATTTGTCAATGACGTTAGACGCATCAGCGCCTTATTACCTGCTAAACGGCAAACCTTGTTATTCTCGGCAACCATGCCCACTGAAATCCGAAAACTGGCGGACAACTTATTGCACAACCCCGTAAAGGTGGAAGTGACGCCCGTCTCCTCAACAGTGGATAAAATCGAACAGGGACTTTACTTTGTGCGGCAAGATTCCAAATCTGCCTTGCTCAAACATGTGCTTTCAGATCCATCCGTGCGCCGAGCTTTAGTCTTTACTCGGACGAAGCATGGAGCAGATCGATTGCGCAAAGCACTGGATGCAAACAATATTCCATCGGAAGCCATTCACGGAAATAAATCACAAGGAGCCAGGCAGCGTTCCCTGGCCAATTTCAAGGACGGCACAACGCGCGTTCTGGTAGCGACGGATCTAGCTGCTCGGGGAATTGATGTGGACGATATTACTCATGTCGTCAATTACGATCTACCTGCCGAGCCTGAAACATACGTGCATCGCATTGGCAGAACAGCGCGGGCTGGAGCCTCCGGTATTTCTCTTTCTTTTTGTGGGCCAGATGATCGCGGGTTACTCGCCGGCATCGAACGACTTATCAAAAAGCGTATTAATGTAGTCGCCACTCCGGAATTCGACACGGTCATGATCCAGGCGCCACGTGAATCCCGAAGTGCTGATAATGGAAGACAGCGCCGTCCAGACCACAATGGAAACTCATCGCGTTCGGGTGGACAAAATCAAGCCAGAATCCGACATGGCGGTAACGGTAATGGCACTAATGGACGCAGCTCCAGTAACCGCAATGATACACATGTATCCCACCTTCCGCGCACTCCCGCTTCATCCGGATACGCCCAAGCTTCTGGGGCTAATCCTGCCTTAAGACCTGCCGCTAACCAAAATGTTGAGGGCAATGGGCATGGCCGAAATAATCAGGACGGCAAGGGGAGCTCCCAGGGTCCAGGAAAACGTAAGGGCGGTGGTCATAAGGGCCAGGGAATGCCTTTTCAGCGAGAGTATTTCAGCAATAAAGATTAAGGATGAACTTAAAATTTAAGGAAAAACCGGATGTTAAAATCCGGTTTTTTTAACTGGGCCTTCTAAGTTTCCCTGACTTTCACCCCTTAATCAATTCATCTCGGAGTTCCATTTTAGAAATTAAAACGGAGAGGGGCATGCAGTAGAGGTACTCAAGACCTTTCCATAGCCACCTGGATTGTCGATTATACCAGGACCGATATTTACTCCGACTTCCTCCCTAGTGATAAATTGGCCGGAAGAATGATAGCCCATCTCAACTTCTATTTTAGTTGGGGTATAATAGGGATTATAAATATTTCCCGATATACTTGTACCGCTTCCTACGCATACACTGCCGTAACCGAATGTGATGCCCCCTCCAGGTGCTTCTATGATTAAGTTATCGTTGATTTTTGTATTTAGCATTCTGACATTCGATTCCATTACATGTAATGCCCCATAGCCCGTAATATTTCCTGAAAATTCGCAGTTTATTATGTCGATGGAAGTGGTATACAAACGAATTAGTTCACTTATATAAGGGAAATTATTGCATTTTATATTCTTCAGTAAGGCTTTTTTAGCTCCGTTAACATCGATCAAGGCCGTCGCAAAAGCATAACCTCCACCAGTAAAGGTAAAATCTGCCAATTCAAAGTTGTCGACAATATGAACAATATTACCGGCAGTCATCCAATTATTACTTATCCCTCCAAGCCCATCTGGATGGGTATTTAAATAGGACACGTTACTTATCAGATCGCGTCCTGCTATAGTTCTGTCACCCCCTTGGTCCGCAAAGCCACCTGTTATTGCTGTATTGGATTTAAAGGTAAATCCTACTCCAGCGGCAGGAAGGTAGGTGCCTTCCGATACCCAAATATTCGTTTTGCCCGGGTAATTCGTCCCTTCCACCAATCTGGGTCCAAGCTCTGTAAAGGCATTTTCCCATGAAGAACCATCCCCCTTTCCAGTTGCCTTTTGTCGGACAAAAAGCACTGTTGGTTGGTAGGTAATCTGAACAACCAAGCTGGTTTGATTACCGGCCAAATCTTTTGCACGAACGGTGATGTCCTTTGTCGCCCCAGCTGCTAGCGTTGGTTTAAATATCCAATTCTCCCCGACTGTATGAACAGCTGGACTAAATCCACCGGCACCGGAACCGTCCTGAAATTGAACTGAATCCAATTGTAAATTATCACTCGCAGTTACCAGGAATGTCTCAATAGTATTCGTGATTTGCGACGGCACGGTTAAATAATTGCCCATAGTCAATTTTGGTTTCTCCAAATCAATGGTCACCGGTTCGGAGACCACCCACGAGCTCCAGTTGCCAGCCGAATCCAGATCGCGAACGTGCAGGGTATACGTGCTGTCGTTTACTGGAATTGACACAGGATATCCATTCTTGCTGGGACAGGTTTCCACCGGACCAGTACCAAGTTGGCATTGCGGCGTGCCCGTGACATAGGAGTCGGAAGCACGAGTCCAAGTCCAAGTAACAGCAGTATTTGGCGATTTTGGTTTATTTAAGATTGGAAGACCTGGAGCAACCCGATCCACGGTCACAATGCTGCTGGAAGTGGGGCTTGAGGCGTTTCCTGCCAAATCTATTTCAGACACATCCAACTGATACTTCCCGTCGGCATAGGAATAAATATTATAGCCCGTTCCTTTCTGTCGAGCGACTTCGGCCCCATTTATCCTAATCACAAACGAATCCGTTAGCGCACCCGTTCGGGTCCATTCCCAAAGCAAACTGGATACGACATTTTGAGAATTCACAATGACCGGAGGAGTTGTTTGAATTGAAGGCGCATTCGGTGCAGATGCATCCATGGTTGCCGACAAGGATGCTTCGCCTTGATTCCCAAGATTGTCCGTTGCCGTAACCTTTATCGCAACGGTTGCATTGTTCACCAAGGGAATGCCCTTGATGGACCAAGTGCCGTCGCCTAACAAATTCGTTGCCAGGGTTCCCGCCACGCCGTCAATCGTATAGACTAGCGTTTTGATGGTTCCGGCACCTTGCGGACTGCTCGTGCCGCCAGCCAGGTCAACGGTTCCAAGCCGGGTCAAATAAGTGCCGGAGGATTGCGGCTTAGTGATGGTCACAGTCGGTTTGGAAAGGTCATACAGTATCGAAAGGCTAGCAGGCAAGGACCAGTTTCCGGCAACATCACGCTCTTCAACGTACAGGGTATATAGGGTTTTGGTAATTGCCGATGCAAGCGGGTATTCCAGCACTTTGACCGTGGGCTCAGTGCCTGAAAAATTAGCGTCGCCGAGTTTAAATCGGAAGTCACCGGTGCCGCCGCCCCCGGAGGTCCAGGTCCATTTCGGGAGGGATGCGGTGGGTGATGTGCCCAACAGAATCGGCATCGAAGGCGCAGTCGAATCCATCTGTATCGAAAGCACGGACTGACCCGAAATCCCAAAGCTGTCGGTGGCGATAACCTTGATATCCACGGTCGCATTGTTCACTAGGGGGATACCTCTAATCGACCAAGTGCCGGTGCCGTTGGTGGCCAAATTTGTACTTAGGGTGCCGACCGTGGTGCCCAGCATATACGTCACTTTTTTAATGGCCCCCGGGCCTTGAGGTGTTGTGGACCCGCCGGTGATATCGACCGTGCTGAGCCGCGTCAAATAAGTCCCGGTAGTTAACGGAGTGAGAAATGTTAAAGTCGGGCCTTTGGTGGCTTTGACTTTCTGAGACACAATGGTTTCATTGCCTTCCGTATCACGCACATAAAAACGCACCACATATTCTTTTTCCACGTCAAATTTATACGACACGGATTTTACGATGGTAGAAGAATCATCCCACACCAAGTTGCCGTCCAAATCCCATTTGAATTGAGTGACGACGCCGTATTCCTGCGGGGCGACAACGGGGGTAAAGGTCAAGGTAGTTCCCACTGTGACTACGGTGTCATGTCCAACCGTCACTTGGGGTGAATCCCGTTTCACGGTAATATCCACGCTGTCTTTCTTAGCGCTATCTGCTTGGCTGCGTGCAAAAATTCGTGTGGCGCCAGCTGTTATTGCTGTCACTTTACCGGACGCGTCCACTTTGGCGATTGTTGTATCCATCGACTGCCATTGAACTTTCTGGGTTGAGGTTGCAGGCAATACCGATCCACTTAAACTGCCTGTCACGCCTCCAATAAAAAGTTTAAGCGAGTGGGGTGCAATAATGACTCCTGTGACATGCTGTAATGCGCGCACGGTGACTTTCAACGTGTCCGCCTTCAGAGGATTTTCGACGGAGGTGACTACAACCATGGTCGTGCCCTCAATCAGGCCTTTGATGGCGCCATTTACGAGGTTCACTTTGGCAGTATCACCCAAAGTGTAAACGACATTCTGATTGGCAGTGGACGGTAAAACAATAACTGCCAAATTTTCCGTTGCGCCACCGATAAACAAGCTGGTAGAATCCGCAATAAAATGAATACTTTCAACAGCAACGGGCGCAGAAACATCCACTAAAACGGTGTCCTGTATCGAGGGCTTTTCTTTGGAACTAGCAATGATCTTTGTATTGCCCTGTTGTAAACCGGACACAATTCCATCGGCGGTGACGAATGCAATTTTTGAATCCTCACTCTTCCACGTGACAGCGACACTGGCGATAGAGGGCGTCGCTTTAACCGTGAGCGGCTGGCTAGCTCCAGCCTTAACCAAATGCAAGGGGTTTGGAGCAATGGTGATGCTTTCAGGAACATTGGCGTTTCCGGTGATAAGAATTGTGAAGACCACGGTTTTGGTCGGATTGGATTTGAGTGTAGCGGTTAGATGCGCGGTACCCGATTTTAAAGCCCGAAAATGCGTCGCATCAAACGAGACGAGGTCAGCATGGTCTATACTCCACTCTAAAGTCTTGTCGCTAAGATCGGGAGGCAATACCGTGACTGCCGGTATAGCTTGAGAGTCCCCTTCCACAATGGTCAGGACCAAGGGAGATGCCGTTAGAGATGCGTTTGGAGTAATGATGACAAAGGTTTGTTCGGTTGTGTTGGTGGTGCCGTCGTAATTCTTTTTGACGCTGTACGCCAATTGACCGGCCTTATAGGCGGTAATGTAGATGATTGCCTTGCCACCATCCCAGCCATCCACGACCAAATTCTGGAAGCCGGCTTTGGAGATGATACGGCCATTAAAAACGGTATCGATTAGGCGACCGTCCTCGGTCTTGAAGACGATGATGGCGGAATCCATCGTCTTTATACTATCGTAGAGCGAATTGAAGGATGCGGCCTGTGTGGTTTTTGAGGACTGCGTCAAGTCACAGGACCAGAATACCATGCCGATGGTGGTCAGCAGAAACGCCAACCCAAATCGAATCAGGGTCATTTTTAATATGGATTTGTTGGACGGGGTCCAAGTTGGACGGTGCATGTATTTCTCCAAAGAACGCGGGGATTTTAACGACATCGGGTAAAATTAACTCAATCAAAGCTAGCTAACTATGACGGCGGTCACAGTATTGGAGTTTCCATCCCCCCATTTGCTCTATAAATTGAAAATTGAGCTCCAGGATGCTGAAAAACCCTGCATTCGGGTAGGCTTTGTGGCTTGGCGGCGCGGAGGACGCTTCCGTCCCGATAAACAATTGGGGGGAAATGAAGAAGAATGGCAATAATTTCTAGCATTTGGACATGAAAACCATACAATCTGTATTAACGAAGTCTTTACTGTTGGCCTTTGGTTTAACCTGCGCTGGTATGGCGCAAACAACCAATCCATTGAAAATTTTCATCCTTGCTGGACAATCCAATATGGAAGGTCAAGGGGAAATGACAAGTGGTGCCATGGGCAACCTAAAATATTTAGTGGATCACGATACGGCTAAAACCTATGCGCATCTGGTCGATGGAGCAGGTGCTTGGCTAACGCGCAACGATGTATGGATTTATTATAAAAGGGGCGGAACAACCGATGTTTACGGAGGCTTGAAGGCCGGGTACGGAGTTTCTGCAACAACCATCGGCCCAGAACTTCAATTTGGATTTTTGATGGGGGACCATTTTAACAATCAGGTGCTGCTGATTAAAACAGCCTGGGGAGGCAAAGCCCTTGCAACCGATTTCAGACCTCCGCATGCAGTAGGCATCAATGGATACCATAAAAGGCCAGTGGCTGATGGAGACACCGGATTTTATTTCATGGAAATTCTGAAAATTGTTCGTGCGGTAACCGGCAATATCAAAACTTACTTTCCGACTTATGACGGCAAGGGGTATGAAATATCCGGATTCGCTTGGCACCAAGGCTGGAATGACCGCATTGATTCGGCTCGCGCAGCAGAATATGAAAGCAATCTAAAATGGTTTATTAAGGACATTCGCGATTCTTTGAAAACACCTTTGTTACCCTTTGCCACTGCAAATATGGGTGCTGTGGGTTGGACTGAACCCTTCCCCCCTGCACTTGCTTACTTTGCTGGCATGAAAGCGGTAACCAATCCTACCAAATATCCTGAGTTTGTCGGAAACGTCGCCTATGTTGAGACCCGCGATTATTGGCGCGCAAAAGAAATATCGCCGGCCGATCAACTGTACCATTGGAATCGTAATGCCGAAAGCTATTACCTAGTTGGAAAAGGTTTGGGCGATGCCATGCTAAAAATGTTTCCGACAATTACTGAGATAAATAGCCAATCAGAAAAAGCCGACTCCAAAGCAACGAAGGCTTCCAGCCGATATTCGTCCAACAAGGTTGTTCTGGAATACAAACCATGGGGCAGCCTGAAGAGTCGAAAATCAATTGCGCTAGACGCAAATGGAAAGGCCGTTGCCCAGCCGGTACGGAAGCTTGTTCGATAGGCGAATCGGGCCTAGAGAAACATGGTAGCTAAATTAGGTTGCTACTAGTAAGAGCAGGGTCCTGAGCCAAGGTATGACGTTGCAGCCAATTTGTCGATATGGCTGCAATCGCTTTTATCCAGCACCAAAATTTCTAAAGCCACACTGTCGTGGGGATAGATGGTGAAATGGAAGGCGTATTTTTGAAACATCGTCCGCTTGGGAAGGCGGGAGAGTACGGGGATTTTGACGTAACGTGAAGGTGGGTCTTCTACACGGGGGCCGCTGTAGACATGGTGTCCAGCTTCATCAATTGTTATGTACTTCGGCTCTCGTTTGGCATATTCAAAAAATTCTTGAACGGCAGAATCCGGGATCGGGGCAGACACGCCGATGTTCACGGCATTGCCCTTGAACCCTCCAGCCGAAAAGGAATGGCTTCCAAACATAAAAGATTCACGGTAACTCCGTTTTAAAGTGTCCGTGACAGTGATATCATATACGGCATAATATTGTCCGAACGAAAGATCATATCGAAATAGCCACAAACCACCCACTATTAAAATGATTATTAGGCTAATTAGTAGTGGCTTTTTGTTATTCATTTAGGTACGCCTCGATATAGGATGGTTCGTGGGCTGGCATTGATACCCACAAATTGGCCAATGCCTTTGGGGTCCATCAAACCGAGGGAATCATGGATAAAAGGATAGATATCGTCTGTGAAATCAGGGTGGTATATGGAAACTAAAGTATTAAATGTCGACTCAGAATTTCGTGATTTCCAAAGGGGAACGAGAGGAAATGGAATCGAAAGTAATTTTATAGCAGCTTTAAAGCCATCGGGCATTTCAATTGTTCCATCAGGCTGCTTAAAAGTAATCCAGCCATTATCTGGATTGTCTTCATTCATCTTACCCTTCAAAATATTGTCGAAAGCGTGTTGAGCTGAAGTAGGTGTATCCTGAGTATCTTCTATAGTATACATCGGCACGTCCGCTTTTACCGCCGCATCATACATGGCCCAACCTGCCACTCTCGACAAATGGTCTCCCTTTTTGGTGTGGTTCACAACCTTCGTATGATCTTGTCCTTGGTCATGGGATGCATTGGCCATATCCTCTACTTGCTCCTCGTATCCACCCCCAACATCCGAATGCGCGCCCGGAAAGATTTTTTCCTCCCACCCGGATGGAAGCGCTGATCCGGAACCGGTATGGATACTTGTGGATGGGAACAGACCGCGTCGCTCATCCCTGGCTACATAATGGGTGAGTCGACGGATTTTCGAATGCTTAACCGATACATCATGCGTGTATTCCTTATCATCTCCGGGCATTCCAACCGAGGCTACAGTGTCGAAAAGGCCCACAAACCAGACCTTTTCAAAACCCAATTTTTTAGCATTTTCTTCTGGGGTTGTAGAATGTGTAGGCTGCGATGGCAAGCCGAAACTAATGTTGGA
>JAYUHW010000401.1:0-25128 GCA_043766615.1 Fibrobacteria bacterium
CTGTCTGCCCTATATTATGCCCAAGGCCCCACTGATATCGGCACCGTGCGAAACCTGCAGTTGAGCCGAGCCGGGAAAAAATATTCCCTCGATTTGTACAAATACCTTATATACGGGCAAGGGCTTGTTCCTGATCAGTTACGCGACGGGGATATACTTTTCTCAGGCAGAACAGAATCGTTAGTTGAAATTACCGGGGATATAGGCAGGCCAGCCACCTATGAATTAAAAAAGGGCGAAGGACTCAAAGAAATTCTCGAATTCTCACGGGGATTAAATGCCACCGCTGCCTCTCATAAAATGACCTTGCAGCGCATCTTATCCGGAGGTCAAACTGATTTTATTGACCTCGCCCCACCCCAAGACTACCTATCCGGGAAGCTTAAAATGGAATTACAAGACGGTGACAAGATTACCGTCCGAAAATCCACTGAACTCAGCAAAAATTTTCTGACCATCTCAGGGCCGGTAAAATATCCCGGCACCTACGCATTTGAAAACACCTCCACTCTATACGAATTGATCGGTAAATCCGGTGGGTTACGGGAAGATGCTTTTCTAAAAACAGCCCACGTCGTCCGCTTTATGCCCAATGGTTCCAGCCAGCTTTTCGCCTATTCCTTGGACACAACGTCAACCCAATCCATAAAGCTGGAAGATAAAGACAATGTTCTGCTTTATAGCATAAAAGACATGTACTTGCCCGATTCCGTAGAAATTGCCGGTGCGGTATTTAACCCAGGCAAATATGAATTTCGAAATGGGATGACTGCCAGGGACCTGGTCATGCAAGCCGGTGGGTATTTGCCTGAGCATGAAGCTGGAAAGCTTTTGATATTCAGCGGCGGATCTTTGGATAGAAAGGTGACACAGGTTTCGCTGTCCTTGAGCGAATCTGAGGTACGGCCAACGGATAATTATGCCTTGAAGCCACAGGATTTGGTACAAGTACCGATAGATCCTTGGCGGTATAAAAAGGAGGTCGTGATATTGGATGGGCTGTTCAATCGGCCAGGTAAATATGCGCTGTTATACCCGGGTGAAAAACTAGTCTCGGTAATTGAACGCTCTACGGGTTTTAAGGAAAACGCCTATATCGCTGGGGGCCGATTTTTTAGGTCGAAGGACAGTGTTGGGCGGGTGGGTGTTGATATTAAGAAGGCTTTGCACCGACCAAAGGGTAAGGCTAATATATCACTCGTAGGTGGAGACAGTATTTTCATTCCCGAAAGATTAAATACGGTTAAGGTTATTGGTGAAGTGGGCTTTGAAACCAGCGTATTGTTTGAGGAAGGGGCATCGGTTCAGTACTACATTGAAAGAGCGGGAGGCTTGACGCGTCGGAGCGAAAAAGATCGGGTAGTTGTGCAATACGCCAATGGTGAGTCCAGCAGTAATGGTTTTTTTAACCGGAAGCCAGATGCTGGAAGCGTTATTTACGTTCCCCAAGGTCCAGAACCAAAACCCATTGATTGGACGGCTAATATTAATTTCATTTTGGGCACTTTGACCGCTGGAGTAACCCTGATAATTCTTGCCAATCAAGTAAGCAAGTAAAATCACCTGGGTTTAGCTATCTTCTCAAAAGCATGAAAGATCCAGTCAAATTCATTTTTTCGAGGGCGTAAGCTCTAGGCTTACGCCCTTCCCTAGCCAAAGCCAGATTCTAGTATGGAGAACTCAAAAGAATTCGATATTGTCATTGAAGCAGAGTCCTCAAGTAGCAATTACTTTGGGGATCTCTGGCGTTATCGTGAACTGTTCTGGTTTCTCGCTTGGCGCGATATTCTCGTAAAATACAAACAAACTGCAATTGGCTTGGCTTGGAGTGTACTTCGCCCCTTGCTCACCATGGTGGTTTTCACAGTGATTTTCAACAAGCTCGCTAAGCTCCCCTCCGGAAATGCGCCCTATCCGATTTTTGTATTGGCTGGTTTATTGCCTTGGCAGCTATTCTCGAATGCCATTATAGAAGGTAGCTCAAGCCTAGTAGCCAATTCTAACTTGATCACCAAAGTCTACTTTCCGCGCTTAATCATTCCGGCTAGTGTGGTGGTTTCAGCCACGGTTGATTTCCTGATTGCCTTCCTGTTACTCCTCATTTTCATGGGGTTTTATTCATTCTGGCCGACTTGGCGGATCTGTTTGTTACCCGTTTTCCTAATGCTCGCGCTCGTTACAGCCTTGGGAGCCAGTCTGTGGCTCTCATCATTGACGGTTAAATACAGGGATTTTCGCTATGTTGTCCCCTTTTTGGTCCAGATAGGCACTTATGCTTCGCCCATTGGCTTTAGTAGCGACATCATCCCAGCTAAATGGCGCCTCCTTTATGCTCTGAACCCCATGGTAGGTGTTATTGATGGTTTCCGTTGGGCCGTACTCGGTGGCGCAACCGAAATGCGGTGGAAAGAATTCGCCCTCTCTGCCAGTATTGCCGTTCTTATAGCTGCTGGTGGCTTTTGGTATTTTCGAAAAACCGAAAAAGCTTTCGCGGATTTAATCTAGTACTATGCAGACCATAATTTCCGCCCAGGATCTATCGAAGAAATTCATCATCACGCATCAGGGGGGCTATCGCACCTTAGGCGAAACAATTACCGAAAAAGGCCGTTCAGTCGCTCGCGCATTTGGAATCGGATCTAAAAACAAAACCGCTACCGCACTTAAAGAGGATTTTTGGGCTTTACGAAATCTCAATTTCGAGATCAAGCAGGGCGAGCGTATCGGGATAATCGGCCGCAACGGAGCAGGCAAATCGACCCTTTTAAAAATCCTTAGCCGAATCCACTGGCCAACTGCAGGCAGAGTGCGCATAAAGGGTCGTGTGGCAAGCTTGCTCGAAGTTGGCACTGGGTTCCACCCAGAGCTCTCGGGACGTGAAAATATTTACTTAAACGGTGCAATTCTAGGAATGTCACGGGTGGAGATTAAAAATAAATTCGAAGCCATTGTGGCTTTCGCCGAGGTGGAAAAGTTCCTCGATACCCCAGTCAAGCGGTATTCATCTGGAATGTATGTAAGACTAGCCTTTGCTGTAGCGGCGCATCTCGAGCCTGAAATCCTGATTGTTGATGAGGTGCTGGCTGTAGGCGATGCGCAGTTCCAGCGGAAATGCCTAGGTCGCATGAACGAGGTAGGTAAAGAAGGTCGTACCGTGATCTTTGTCAGCCATAACATGCAAGCCGTAAGCCAACTCTGTGATCGTTGTATCCTTCTGCGTGCCGGTGGCATTGTAGCTGACGGCACAACTTCGCAGGTTACCGAAAAATACCTTGAAGAAACACCCCTTGCAGATGGTGCGGAGAGTCTGGATGGCCTAATCAGGGGACTTCCTGCAGACCCTGCCTTTAAATTGGATTCCATCCGAATTACCCAATCCGCAATTCCGGTCAGCAACAATGTGCTAAATGGTTTACCGATAGAAATCTCATTTACATATACCGTTTTTGAGCTGACAATGGGCCTTAGGATTTACTTCGACCTTTACGATCGCGAGGAGATGCTACTACTCCGGAGCTTCCATGACGAAGATGGTGAAGAAGTTCCTACTGTTAAGCCTGGGCGTTACGAATCGAGGGCTATCATTCCAGGGAATCTTTTAGCCCCGATTGCCTACGAACTTAGATTTCAGGCCGGAATCTATAATGTTCGGTCCTGCATTCCTCAAGAAGGAATTCGTTATTCGCTTTTAGTTGAATCTAGTGGAATATACAACCGAGCTTACCTAGGGGACACCCACCGGGGGAAACTTGCTATTCCCATTGACTGGCAGACCGAAAGGAAAATCTGATCATGCCTATTGAACTCACCAGGCTGCTTAAGGGAGGGCTAAACCGATTCGCCTATTCCATTCTAGACTTTTCAAGCCGGTTACAATACTTCCCTGTGAAAATTATTTCAAGGGAGGAAAATACCGTAACTTGTAAGGTTAGGGGCATCGTCTGGAAATTGGATGCGAGACAGCATGTTGACCTCGAAATCCTTAATAAAGGCGTATTCGAACGGGATTCAATCAAGTGGCTGAATAATTTCATAAAACCGGGAATGGTTGCCGCGGACGTGGGTGCCAATTTTGGTTATTACACAGTCCAGATCAGTAGATTGGTTGGCCCATCAGGAAAAGTTTATGGATTTGAACCTTCCGCAAGGTTCCGCAATCGTCTGACCTCACATCTCAAGGAGAATCACTGCGAGAACGTCACCGTCCTCGATTATGGGTTATCCGACCTTAGCCAGAGCTTTGAGTTGTTCGGTAGTGGTGACACGGCGACACTCCATTGGAGCGACACGGATTCAGCGCCAACGCACCGCGAAACGATAAAAGTTCGAAGGCTTGACGACTTCGTGGAAGAAGAAAAAATTACGCGCCTTGATTTCGTAAAAATAGACATCGACGGTCATGAACCCAAGTTTCTGGAAGGTGCCAAAAAAACTCTAGTCACCTTCAAGCCCATTCTTTTAATTGAATTCGCAGAAATGTTTCTATCCAAAGCTGGAAGCGATAGCATTCGTTTGGGAGAGGAGCTTCATTCACTAGGATATGTTCTTTCCCCGGAAGACACGCTGAAGCCATTTTCCTCACAAATGGATTTCATCCGTGCTACCAAAAATTTTTCGCACAGCATAAATGTGATCTGCATTCCAAAGGAAAAACGATGAATTGCTTGACTGTGGAAGGAGGGGCTTGTATTTGTACCCAGATGCATATAGGCTAAGTATCCTCCACGATTTACCGGAGAACACCATGTCTACACTTGGTCCCGACCAGGTGAGTCTATTCACAATAAACCTAACCAAGGTCTAAGAGACATGAAGACGAAAATAATCAACACACTCGCCAGAATGAAAGCTCCATCACCAGAGTGCCCACGCCTAGCCAAGGCGATTATTCCGCTTAATAACTTGGGTGAATTGCGTAAATGCATGGGCTGGACCAAAGAGCCTGTGCTCAACGATCCCACCCTTAACTTGTTCGAATACGTGGAGGATGCCAACGAACGCCGTCTGCGCGATGCCGAGATTCTAGGAGCTTCGGCTGCAAACCAGGACAAGGGAACCATTCTAGAAATCGGAACCGCGGAAGGCCGCACTACTGCACTGCTGGCTGAAAATGCTCCTGATGCGCGGATCTTCACCGTAAACATCCCTCCTGAGGAAATTCTGGAAGGCAAAGGTGGGACGCATACCACATTTGCTCTAGAGCGCGAACGAATTGGAAAATTCTACAAGAACCGGGGATTCGATAACATTACCCAAATTTTGGCGAACACGGCCACTTGGCAGCCGGACATTGGGTCAATTGACATGGCCTTTATTGATGGGTGTCATGACACTGAGTTCGTTTACAACGATTCACGCAAGGTGCTGGCACAAATGAAACCCGGATCGATAATTCTCTGGCATGATTTCAACTACGAATTACGCCTCAAGTATGGCTGGATCCAAGAAGTCTGCTTAGGCGTGGAAATGCTAATCAGGGACGGACTAATCAACGGCCGCATTTTTCACGTACGCGATTCTTGGATTGGGGTCTATCGCGTTGGTTAAGCAAGCCAATAAAGGAAGTTCTAGATGAAAAATTACCCATTAATGCCTTGGACTTCAGAAAGAGTTTCTCGGTTTTGGGATTATGAATCCCAGTTTCCAGAGAATTACTTTACCTTCCAGGTTGGTGGCATGCTTGCTGATCGAGTGTCATCATTCCTTCCAGCTTCGGGAGCAATATTGGATTATGGATGCGGTGCGGGCTTCCTTATCAAACACTTGCTTGATCGGGGGTATAAGGTTACAGGTTTGGATTTCTCTAGACAATCGATGGAGGAAACAAATTCGAAACTGCAAAAAGAACCGGCCTTTCTTGGAGCCTTCCTTCCCGAAGAGATACTCGCGAAGGGAATATAATTTGATGCCATCTTCCTGATTGAGGTTATTAAACGCCTAGATGATGAATATTTATCCATAACCGTGAAAAGTCATTCATGAAAATACTTTTAGGTTACGCATACTACCCGTATCCCATCGATGTTCGCGATTCTGTGGAATCGTTTTGTGCAAGAATTCGAGCTTCCGGCTTAGAAGTATACGCCTATCCTCTGACCATCGATCCCCCCGCCCACCGACTTAGTTGGCCCCAACTAGATGCCTTATGGCGCAGGGGCGATCCCAAGTTACTTTCCCTCTATGAAGACTTGGCACGCAAACTGGAAGGGTTTGACGTATTCCTGAACTGGAACGGAATCAATCTTCATCCTGAATTCGTACAGGCCCTGCCAACCTTTAATGTGTTCAGTTGTTTCGATGACCCTGAATCCTCGGATGATTTATCCAAGCCAGCAGCCTGGGCTTATGACTTGTCCTTAGTGGGCAATGCCGCTGAGGTGGAGCGTTATAAGGAATGGGGTGTTCGGGAGCCACGCTTCTGGCCTCTCGGATTCATGAGCCATGATTATGATTCCACCTTAACCAAAGCGATGATCCTGAATGGCGAGAGAAATGTGGATGTTACCTTGCTATGCGAAAGGAAAAATAACTGGAGACAGGAACGCCTTGACATGTTTGCTTCAGCTTTTCCAACCGGTCGCTACCATGGCGCAGGCTGGCCTGGAGGCTTCCTGCCCAAGGCCGAATGCATCCCACTTTACCAGCAAACCAAAATCGGCCCCAACTTCCACAATTCTACCGGGCCCATCAACTTTCGTACCTACGCGCTGCCGGCAAATGGGGTAATGCTACTGTGCGATAACAAATCACATCTCTCAAAAATTTACCGCATCGGCGTTGAAGCTGTTGGGTTCGACACTGTGCAAGAAGCTATCGAGCTCTGCCGCTACTATCTTAACCATGACCAGGAACGCCGCCAGATCGCCGCCGCGGGATGGGAACGTGCGACCCAGGATTACAGCGAGGTAGCCGTTTTTCGTTTACTTGAGAAATACGTCCTTGAAGCCTCCTATCCTAAACCAATCACCGCTCCTGAAGGGAGATCCCGAATCCTCTTGCAAGACCATAGCCGCAAAACTTGGCCTCGTCGGGCTTTCCATCAGTATGGGAAGCCGCCTCTGCGTTGGGTCAAACGTCAGTTGAAGGGCGACAAGTAGCATGTGCGGCATAGTTGGCATATTGCGAACCGATGGCTCGCGTATTGATGGCGAAACGGTTTCAAACTGCCTGGATGCAATCGCCCACCGGGGGCCGGATGGATGGGGAATAGAGCTACGCGGGCGCGTGGGGCTTGGGCATAGACGTCTTTCCATCATCGATTTGGAATGCGGTCGCCAACCGATGTCCAATGCCACCGAGGATATCTGGATCACCTTTAATGGAGAAATATATAATTTCCTCGAACTTCGTACTGAGCTACAAGCCCGCGGTTGCAGGTTTCGGAGCCATTCAGATACCGAAGTTGTTTTGTATGCATACCAAGAATGGGGCGATGCTTGTGTTGAAAAATTTCGAGGGATGTTCGCTTTTGGGATAGTTGATGAACGCAAACACAGACTATTCCTAGCGCGGGATCATCTAGGCATAAAGCCGCTTTATTTTCTTCAAGCTCCAGGCATGTTCGCCTTCGCGTCTGAACTACAGGCCCTGCGCAAATTGCCTGGTATTTCACTGAGTTTGGATATCCGTGCAATTGATCAATACTTGCAATTGCAGTATATCCCCGCTCCCCTTACGGCCTTCCGCGAAATTCGTAAGCTTCCTCCCGCTCATCGAATGGCCGTTTCCCTGGATGGCGTTACTACTGGTCCGGTTCCCTATTGGGATTTAGAATTCCGACCCAGCAAGAGGTTAGCCCCTTTGGAATGGGTTGAGGCCTTGGATCAAACGATAAAAGAATCTGTTCGCGCCCACTTGATTGCTGATGTACCCTTTGGTGCTTTTCTTTCCGGAGGTGTGGATTCAAGTGGTGTAGTTGCTTATATGGCCGAACTAATGAATAAGCCCGTTCGCACTTTCAGTATTGGCTTTACGGAAGCGGCTTATAACGAATTAACCTACGCCAAACAAGTAGCGGATAAGTGGGGCACCGACCACCATGTGGAAATCGTCGAACCAGATGCCTTATCCGTTTTGCCCGAATTGGTCCGCCACTATGGGGAACCATTCGGCGATAGCTCCGCCCTGCCGTCCTATTATGTTTGCAAGATGGCGCGGAGTCACGTACCCATGGTGCTCTCCGGAGATGGTGGTGACGAATCATTTGCCGGCTATACCAGTTATTTTCAATGGCTTGATTGGCTTGATGGCATTCCTACTGAATCCTTGGCGGATAAACTCCGCGCCATGAAGCAGTGGCTCCGCGGTGATGCCTTCCCAATTCGTAGAGCTGACGTGCAAGGTTGGCTTCGATTCATAGGTTACATGCCGGTTTCCTTTCGTCGCCGACTGTGGCGTCCGGAATTCCTTTCCCAAGTTGGAAGCCCCATCGAATCTTTGAATATGGCCTTTGCAAAATCAAGCTCGTATTCCCCCTTGCGGAAAGCCCAGTATTCAGACTTCAAGACATATCTGCCTAATGATATCCTCACTAAAATGGATATCGCTAGCATGATCCATGGATTGGAAGTTCGCACCCCCATGGTTGACGTAAAGGTGGCAGAATTCGCTGCAACTATTCCAGAGGACCTCCTGGTCAAAAGAGGGCCGGGAAGCCCACAGGGGAAACTGCTTCTGAAAAAAGTGCTCGAAAGGTATTACCCTTCGGATTTTATTAATCGACCAAAACAAGGCTTCGCTGTTCCGTTGTCTAGATGGTTTTCCAAGGGGAGCAAGCATACAGATAACCTTCGAGAACGATTAACAGGCAAAGATTCGGCCCTAACCACACTGTTTCGAACGGAGTCCATTGCACCCCTTATCGGTAGTGATGCCCATGGTCTAGTATGGCTACTCCTTTTCTTGGACGAGTGGCTGAGACAGAATAAACCTGATATCCGGATCTAGTTCCATGGCACAAGTCCCATTGCATATTGGATTTCTTACTCCCGAATACGTAACCTCCACTTCCGTGGACGGCGGCCTAGCGAACTACCTTAAAAAAACGGCGCACGCGCTTTCCGCCCTTGGGCACCAGGTTACCATCATAGTACTATCAGACAGAAATAGACGCTGGCAAGATGGCCCCGTGGCGATTCAAGAGGTCCCTTGGGTCAATCCTCCAAGGCTATTCTCCAAAGTTCCCGGTATCCGGTCCCTGGTTCCTGCCATACGGCTCTATCTATCAGCGAGGCGTATTGCCCATACCGTCCTAACTATCCACCGTGAGAGATCGATTTCGATACTCCAGGCTTCAAGTTTTTGCTCGCCGGGACTTATGCTTTGCGGTAACCCCCATATCCCCCTAGTATGCCGAATCTCAAGTTACACTCCACTTTTGCGATCCGCCTATGGACGTCGTCGCCAATTTGACGAACTTATCACGGATTGGATGGAGGCTAAACAAGTTGCGGAAGCTGAAGCAGCTTTCGCGCCGAGTCGATACATCGCAAAGGTTTTCTACAAAATGGAAGCGGTAAGAGCGGCAGTAATTCCTACACCTCTCGAGAGTACAAACCCTTCACAAGACTCTTCCTTTTACCAATCACACTTTTTAGGCCAACGGTATTTGCTTTTCTTCGGGACCCTCAGCTTTATTAAAGGCATTGGAGTGATTGCCGAGGCCTTGCCCGAAATTTTAAAAACGCATCCCGATTTAAAAGTTGTTTTCATCGGCCGCGATGACGGAATTATCGGCGGCATACGGGCTTTTCAGCATGTGCTAAATGCCTGTCCGGGCATGGAAGCTCGATTGTTCCATCATCCCGCCATTCCGAAGTCTCAATTGATTCCCGTCATCGCCAACTCCCAAGGAGTCCTGATGCCTTCTGTGGCCGACAACTACCCCAATGCTTGTCTGGAAGCGCAGGCTTTAGGAACTATCGTTGTCGGTTCTAACGATTCTAGCCTCGAAGAAATGATTGAGAATGGGTTGACGGGTTTCTTGACTGAGAATGGATCGGCGGAAAGCATTAAACACGCCGTGAGTAAACTGCTTAGCCTTACGCTTGCCGAGAAGGAAAAAATGCGCATAGCCATATTGGAGCACATTAAGGGGATTCGCGAAGAAAATCGCATTGGAATGCTCCTCTCGTTCTATCAGAATGTCTTAGATAAATTCCCCATTAGTTCTAGAGCCAAACCGTGAACGAGGAACGTCATTTAATATCAATAGCCGTCTGTACCTACAATCGAGCTGGTTTGTTAGAAGGCTGCCTCCAATCGCTCGCATCTCAAAAAGCTGATCCAGCCCTCTTTGAAGTCATCTTAGTGGACAATAACTCCCGAGATGCAACAGCGGAAATTGCAGCAAGATTTACCTCCAGATTCACCAACTTCCGGTACGTAAAGGAAATCAACCAAGGCCTGAGTAATGCCAGAAACCGCGGATGGGCGGAAGCTCATGGTAGCTACGTTGCCTATATGGACGATGATGCTAAAGCTTTTCCAGATTGGGTAGAGAAAATGTCTGAATTCATTTTCAGAAGGAATGATATATCTGTTTTCGGAGGGCCGTACTTCGAGTTTTCCACGGTTAGCATCCCAGCTTGGTTTCCACCTGGATACGGAAGTTGGACTTTGGGCGACAAGGAGCGTCAAATTAAGATCGGAGAAGAATGGATCAACGGTACAAACATGGTTTACCGGACATCCTTGCTCAGAGAATTAGGTGGATTCTCAAAGGAACTCGGAATGACTGGAGAAACAATTTCTTACGGCGAGGAAACACACCTTTTGTTACGCCTAAACAAAGCAGGATATGAGGTATGGTTTGTACCCGGAATGCGAGTACATCACCTGCTTGCAGAATACAAGCTACACCTAACTTGGCTCCTGAGGGCAAGTGTTGGCGTGGGAATAAGCTGGGGCAAAACTGCCGACATCAAGCGGAGCTTTTTGTCCCACCTTCGTGGTCTAACTAAAGCGTCAGTTCTTGGACCATGGCGGTTTTTCGCACAATCCACAATTCCATTCAAAAGACGCCTTTATTTTCTACTCAATCCAATTTGTATGGAATGGGGCGCATTCAGCCAATACTGGGATAACAGAAAAGTATAAGGGTATAGAACAGCCGATACCAAAAGCTTCGATTTAGAGTTAATGACTAAACCTTTTACTAATTTTCAAATGGGTTTGGGAGGCATATTGCATATCTTTTGGATACATTGATGAAGACTGCGACACCGACTCTTTCCCCTTCACTACAATCCGTTTATTACAAAATAACCTTTCAATATACTGAATTTTTTCTCCAAATAAAGGATTCTTGACTAATGTGCGGCATCTTTGGTTTTGTAGGGAAAATTCCTAGAGAAAAGGCTGGTGCTTGCCTTGATACTCTATCCCATCGAGGGCCGGATGGCAGAGGCCTTTTCCAACAAGATGCAATTACGCTAGGTCATCGGCGGCTTTCTATCCTCGATTTATCCGAACGTGGTCATCAGCCCATGTCGACGCCTGATGGCCGATACTGGATTACCTTTAATGGTGAGATTTACAATTTTGTGGAAATTCGTAAGGAGCTATCAAATAAATATTCCTTCCGGAGTGAATCAGACACCGAAGTTATTTTAGCTGCATTCGAATTATGGGGAGAAGAATGCCTGCACCGTTTTAATGGAATGTGGGCCTTAGCCATTTGGGATACAATTGAGCAGAAGCTTTTTCTTTCTCGCGATCGCTTCGGGAAAAAGCCTCTTTTCTACACTTCCCTAAACGACGGATTCGCATTCGCTTCCGAGATGAAAGCGCTGCTTCCACTCTTAACTTCAATTAGTCCCAATGAGGAATTGATCCGCGACACCCATAGAATCTTCACCTATGAATCTACCAGCGATTGTCTCATTCGAGGAATCCAGCGTTTTCCTGCCGGTCACCGAGGTTGGTTTCATAAAGGTTCACTTAGACTAGAACGTTGGTGGAATACTCTGGATCACATTCCAGAAACCTTACCTAAATATGAAGACCAAGTCGCTCGCTTTAGAGAGCTTTTCATTGACTCTTGTCGCTTACGAATGCGCAGTGATGTCCCGCTTGGCACAGCGTTAAGCGGTGGCTTGGATTCCAGTGCCACGATAACGACAATGGCTCACCTTGCCAAAACAGAAAGTACAGAAAGGATGGGCCAAAGCTGGCAACATGCTTTCGTGGCCTCTTTTCCTGGTTCAGACAACGACGAAACAAAATTTGCGCAACAGGTAACGGATTATATCGGTATTCCCAGTACTGTTATATCCGTTGATCCGCTTAAGTCCATTGGAATGCTAGCTGAATATTTCCGATTATTCGAAGAGATTTACATCACTAGCCCCATTCCATTCATGCTCACCTATGGGGCAATCAAGGCGAATGGCGTCACCGTAACCTTGGATGGCCATGGTGCTGACGAGTTGTTCGGTGGTTATACGTTTAATTACCTAAATGCTTTACGGGATGCAGGTCCACTGAGTTTTAAAGCCAAAGACATTCTCGACACTTTCTACTCAAGCCAATTTCCAAATGCCAACCACCTTCCACCCAAACTCTTATTCTTTTTGAATTGGCAAGCACGAGATATTGCCAAACGACTCCTAGGCCGAGGTCGAATCGCTTCCGTTGATTCAGGCCATCCAAACTGGTCGCGCTTTGATCATCTCAACCGCATTCTATACGTCTCCTCCCACGAAACAATACTGCCCACCTTGCTCCGAAACTACGACCGTTATAGTATGGCCAACGGAGTGGAAATTCGCATGCCTTTCATGGATCACCGACTGGTTACATTCGCATTCTCCCTTCCATGGACTTCCAAAATTCGTAATGGCTTCTCCAAAGCCATTATCCGAGACGCAGTGGCGGATCTGATGCCAAAAAGCATTGCCTATCGCAAGGCCAAAGTAGGTTTCAATTCACCTATTGTAGATTGGATGAAGAGACCGTTACGTCCCTTTTTCTTGGATATACTTGCTTCCTCATCATTCAAAACCTGCTCGCTCATCAATGCTACAGCCACGGCTAATATGGTTTGTAAAGTCATTGATGAACCCACTCCTAACTACCTTCAAGGCGAGGCCGCTTGGACCGCGCTAACTCCCTATTTTTGGGAACAAACCTTCCTTAAAGGATTAGGGTTGCCATGACGGCACAGGAGGCGCTCAAAACGCCGGTTGTCCTGCTCATTTTTAATCGGCCTGATCTCACTGCCCGTGTTTTAGAAGCGATTCGAAATGCCAGACCCTCGCGGCTCCTAGTAGTCTGTGATGGTCCTAGACCTCAAAAGGCTGGTGAAGCTGAAAAGGTACAGCAAACCCGAGAGCTCATTGACCGGATCGACTGGCAATGCGAAGTCCACCGTTGTTACTCGGATGTCAACCTAGGCTGTTTTCGTCGGGTTTCCTCTGGATTGGACTGGGCATTTAACCTTTACGAAGATGCTATTGTGCTCGAAGACGACTGCCTCCCACATCCTACGTTTTTTCGGTTTTGCGAGGAGATGCTGGAACGTTACCGCCATGACACCCGTATTGGCTGCGTTTCTGGAACCAATTTCCAATTCGGGCGCAGACGGGGATCCGATAGCTACTATTTTTCCCGTTACAATCACTGCTGGGGATGGGCTTCTTGGAACCGTGCATGGCGAGGCTTTGATGCCCGCATGCAAGCATGGCCGGAAATACGAGATGGGGGTTACTTGAAAGACCTCCTCGGTGATGAGAAAGCTGCTAAATATTGGGCGGCTATTTTTAACGCGGTTTCAGAAGATCGCATCGACAGCTGGGCCTACCGATGGACCTTTACAGCTTGGCGTGAAAACTCTTTGACTATCCTACCTCAAGCTAACCTCATTTCTAACATCGGATTCACCCAGGATGCCACCCATACCCGTGGCGTAGATATCTACGCGAACATGGCGGTGGAACCACTCGACTTTCCCTTACGGCATCCACCCTTCATGATCCGAGATGAGATCTCTGATCAATTTACCCAGAACACAATGTTCGCTTCACCCGGCCTAAGACAACGGCTCATCTCTCGGTTCCGTCGCCTTGTCCGATAAGAAATGAGATAAATTATGTTCATGTCTCACTTTCGTCCCATCCTTAACGCCAGCCCCAAGCAGTGGATACGTTCAGTTAGCCGTCATCTATCCGGTGCGTCGGGACTTTCCATTCCACACATTCTGCGTCTACGTTCCTTGCCGCGTTTTCGAGAAGCCACGGTCCCATTTTATGGATCGGAATTGAGCATAGTGGATTCAGCATCTTTCCTCTTCATGTATGAGGAGATCTTCCTCCATCAGATCTATAAGTTTCCTATCGAGGGAAAACCCTATATCTTAGATTGTGGGTCCAACATCGGAATGAGCATTCTGTATTTCAAGCGATTGGCTCCCGAGGCCGAAATCGTTGGCTTCGAGCCGGATCCCAAAATATACGAAGCGTTAAAGCGCAACGTAGATGCTTTCCATCTCAAAAATGTGACGCTAATTCCTAAGGCCGTATGGAGCTCAGAAACCACCCTTGTCTTTCAGAGCGAAGGGGCTGACGGAGGCCGTGTTTCTGGAGACAATGCCGATGTTGGCGTTCGAGTCGAAACCTTGCGCCTTCGAGATTTCCTAATTCGTCCCGTTGATTTTCTAAAAATCGACATAGAAGGGGCCGAGCTTGAAGTTTTAAGGGATTGCCGTGACCGCTTAGACAAAGTGAAATTCCTTTTCGTAGAATTCCACTCCTTCGTTGATCGTAAACAGAATCTTGAATCGCTACTGGAGTGCCTGTCCTCCGCAGGGTTTCGCTATCAGATTCAATCTACCGGAGCAATCTCCCAACACCCGTTCATTTCTAGGAGCGACTCAGCGGGCATGGACATGCAGCTTAATATCTTCGCATTCAGACCCAAATCCCAATGAAAATCTTAATGCTCAACGAAGCCGATACGGAAGGGGGGGCGGCCAGGGCTGCTACTCGGCTTCATCGTTCGCTCGTTAATGCAGGTGTGGATTCACGAATGCTTGTCCAGTTAAAAAAGGGCGACGACCCTAGAGTCATCGGACCATCGAAAGCGGGTAAACTTTTCTCCAGCCTTCGTCCAAAACTGGATGCTTATCCTATCCGCCTCGCTTATAAAATTGACAAATTTCAGAGTTTTTCTCCGGCATGGCTTCCCGATTTCCAAGGTGCCGTTGTTCACAAACTTGCCCCAGAAATAATTCATCTTCACTGGATTAACGGCGGTTTTTTACGAGCAAAATCATTGGCTAAACTTGGCGGGCCACTCGTTTGGACTCTGCATGATATGTGGGCTTTTACCGGGGGTTGCCACTATGACGGGGAGTGCGGCCGATACACACAGGCCTGCGGAAAATGCCCACAACTCCACTCCAGCAATGCTAACGATCCTTCGCGCTGGATTCTAGCTCGAAAAGCAAAAGCTTGGGCTGATCTACCCCTGACTTTAATCACCCCAAGCAGATGGATGGCCAGTTGTGCTAGGGCGAGCGCTTTATTTCGAAATACCCGCATTGAAGTCATCCCCAATGGACTGGACCTGAACCGCTATCGCCCAGTAGACAAAACCCTAGCCCGAAACATCTTAGGCCTGCCAATAAACAAGGACTTAATACTATTTGGAAGCCTATCGACCGACGACTATCGCAAGGGTTTTACCCATTTAAAAACTGCTTTAGGCCTCTTTGCGGGCCAGCCAGCCGCTAACAAAACCGAACTTGTAGTCTTCGGTTCGGGCCGCCCCGTCAACCCGCAAGATCTAGGATTGCCCATTCACTACTCGGGCCGACTTTACGATGACATCAGCCTAGCCTTACTCTATGCCGCTGCGGACATTTTCGTATCCCCATCCGTGCAAGACAACTTACCCAATACCGTGATGGAAGCTATGGCCTGTGGAACTCCGTGTGTGGCATTCCGAATTGGTGGCATGGAGGACTTGATCGACCACGAGAAGAACGGTTATTTGGCAAAACCATTTGATGCCAAAGATTTGGCTGACGGACTGTTGGCAATGCTGTCCGATTCCGGACGGCGAATTGACTTTGGCTCAAATGCGAGAAAGAAGGCTGAGTCACTATGGGGAGAAGCAAGCCTCTCTCTCTCCCACCTAGAACTCTACGCAGACCTGCTAGGACGGGTTAATTCAAAAAAGTGAAGCGGAGGGTAAATGAATCTAGGCTAGAGATCCATCTGATTCGCATAAACAATTTTGTCATTAAGCATTAACCTAAGTGTGGCAGATTTTACCGAAGTGCGGGGTAAATCCAAAGAAAATTCATTACTTCCCGCCTTCATGTTTTTTGCTTTTTCAAAAAAAGACCTCCCGCTCATATCAAATAAATTAATCTGCATTTTAGCGGGTTTATCGAGATGAAATACGATTGAAGCGTGTCTTTGTCCATGACTTTTTATCAGTTGTGTACCCAATTTTTCAGCAGCAAGAGAAAGTGTCTTACGAGACATTTTAGCTAAAGGATGCTGCAACTCAAGCAGGTGACTTCCTGGACCAGCTTGAGGCATTATCATATAGGTCCGTCCCCCTGAAATCCGAACCGTTATAGGCTTGCCATCTAGAAGCACTGAGTAACAAGTTCCATTGTAAACAATTGTGTTACCCGCCCTAGTCTCCCCCTTGTACTGAAACCGAATTCCACCGTTAATATGAGCGACTCCATCCATTTCTAAATCATAAATTGAATTGGCGTTATCAGCAAATTCATCCGGAAACACATACCCTAAGTTGTCATAAGTACTTTCCAGTTCCGTGAAAAATTTATTGAGTGCTTGAAATGCCTCCTCCCCTTCCCCAGGAAAGATTGCTTCGGGATGTCCTCCAATATGGCCCAAATGTCCTTGTTTCAATGCTTTTAAAAACACCCCTCCTAGGTCAACGCCAGGCTTTAAGTCTGCCCAGTAGGTGAATCCATTCACCCACATCCGTTTTTTACCTCGCTGAAGAAAAAAATTAGAATTCTGATTATTCATCATACTTGCGCCAAAGAACACAAACCCACTGTCAACCAGCCTGTTCACCAATGATGCGCTATACTCATGCCCAGGACTCCGCAAATAGCGAAGACTTTTCTTTGTCAATCCGATCTTAATCGTTTCACTAAAAATCTGATCTAGCACAAGGCTATCACCCTCGAGATCATACCTGACAAATTCATGGTTCGGTTCAGCCTCTAGTAATGAAGGAGTATGATGGTAACCATGGCAACCCAAGTTAACCCTCTGCTCCCAACCATATTTCATTTCATGGTTTTCGATCCTCTTTAAAAATTCACGATATGCAATGGGAGCCCTCCCCAGTATCCATTGACGGCCATGGGCGTCGGACCATCTACGACGTCGATTATCAAAAATGATTTCGGGAGTATTTAACTCGAATCCGCCATTCACCATTAGATTGGGCTCCCCAGAAGTATTATACAAATTAACACCGTCGAAAAAAGCAGATCCTTTTCCGTTTACAATGTGCAAATTTACACGAACCAAAGTATCACTCCCAGTTTGGAGAGGTAGCACTTTTTGCAACCACTCTTGATCATGATTCACAGCCTGGTCCTGCATTAAAGATTTTCCAGAAGCGCCAAAAATCTCGGCGTAGGCCCCAACACCTTCTAGGCCTTCAGTTTTTACTTGGTACTCGAGGAAATAACTTGAATTCGGCTTCACCTTTACTGTTTGCCATAAGTTGTAGTCTCCTGCAATTGGAGAAAAGACGTTTGCACAGAATACGCCCTCTTTTTCGTCCAAGGAGTCTGGAATAATATAGGGCGAACTTGTTTTCCAACCTTCAAACCCACTGGTGTCACGATAGAACATTCGATCGAGCATTAGTAGATATCCCATTTTCATCCTCGGGTGCTCGGACAACAGCTTAACGAAGTAGTGATCATAACGGACATCCTTGGCTTCGCCCGTTGTCATAAAAGCCCAATTCTCCCGCCTAGGTAGTTCATCCCAATACATGGTAATGCTGTTGAAAAAGCCATCGGGGTGTTCCGAGAAATAAATGGGGCTAGAAACAAAATCCCCAGGATAAACCTCTACTCGACGTGTAATTGTATCACCAGAACTTAATTTCGATCCCACCCCGCCCTCTGGGCCTGGACAGGAAAGAGTGGGCAACACATGAAGTAAGTGCTCACCCTTTCCGTTCGCGTTGAAAGTCCAAAAAGAATGAAAGGGATTCCGAATAAAAAAAGTTGTCGTCCCAGATTTTCCGCTAAAGGTTAAAAAGGTTTTATTCTGGGCGTACGACACCTTAGAATTACTTAAAGAGTAGGAGACCCCCTCGTTGGAATGGTTTTCCGCAAAAAGTTCGTTAGCCGTCACCCTTACTCCAAAGTCCAATCCGGCAGGGAAAGACATATCTACATCTGCCCAGAATTTGGAAACCATGACCAAAGCAGAATCTGACAAAAAATAGGACATCTCAACATTTAATGGAGAACCAGCGAAATCAGAATGACGCACAATAACCGTATCTTGGGAAGCTGATACGAGCTTACGGTTGGAGGCCATTACCTTGCCCATTTTAGGAATAAACCAGTTCTCGGAAAAAAAATTAGCAGCAGCTCCCTTAAAGGCACTTACGCTTCCGAATTTTGGAGACGTCACATCCACATCTACAGCAACCCTTAATTGCTGCCCTTCAAGAACTCTGTACTCATTGCACTCTGGTAATGCGACCAGGCTAAGTACCATTAACCCCATTAACCCGATCCATACAAATCCTTTCATTTGCATGTTTCTGGCCTTGATTGTAGATGTCATTACGCGCTCGGTCTTTCAATCTCAGAATTTGGCTTTGGCCATTCACTAGCAGAATGCATTTTCCCTTCAAATACAAAAAGCACTAAGGCAAAGACAAGGTTGGAAATTGGGTTAAATAACAAATGGCCTCCGAAGGTCGAATAAAAGAATAAGGGAAGAAATTTTATTTTTGTTCGCCAAGTAAATTTTTGCGAGAAAAAAACATTTGCATAATAAAACCCTAGGGTCAAACACAATTTGAATATTCCGAAAATATTGTAGTCATCAACTAAATCCATTTCAATACCATCTTTTCCACCAGAGTACAGCATTCCTCCGGTGAAACCTGAGCCGAAAATATGTTCATACCAGGGCTTATCACCAAGATTCCCAAGCAAAATGCCTAAATAGTGAATTCGTCCGAAACTTAGGTATTGAAGCAGAATCATTGGTGAAAGCTTAGATTCCCTGCCGTAATGTATTTGAAAATAATTAACATAATAGGCCACTGTAATTAAGAAGATTAACCCAGCCCCGCCAAGCGCAACCAAAACCATTTTTTTTGATTTTGGCAAGAACAGCATCATAGGAGCAAGAAGCAGGAGTCCCTTACTGCGAGTAAGCACCACCGCTACGTAATAAAAAAAAACGGAGTATCGGCTTTTCCATGTCGTCGTTAATGGAAAAAGAGCAAATAGCATAGCTACATAATCGTTGTTCCCGTTTATGAAGCCATAATAACCCTCACCCGCTGATGGGTGAATATGAAGGACCGCTGTGACTATTGCAAAGAAAGCCCAAATGAGCATAGACCAAGCCAATAGCTTTCCAATGGTCTCACGGCGATCACCGTAATGTAGGCTCAAAAACCGATAGAGCAGTAGTGGAAGAAAGACTTTTATATAACTTCGGATATTTTCCCAGCCCCCATACATGCTTACATGTATTACATATTGCAGGAACAGGCCACCCAATAAAAGGTAATTCTTAATCAGATCATCACGTTTGTATTCCAAAGACAACAGGATTAGGAAAAGGAGAAGCGCCACACTAGAATAAAAAGATGGCCCCAAAACCGACACCCCCGTCTTCCACATCATAAATCCATTGATATTGTTAACCAGGGGCGCAAGCAAAATCAGTACTAAAATTAGGCGCTTTGGAAATAAACCGATTTTCATTTAACCTGCCATGCTTGAAGGAAAAGCTTAAGCTTTCGTTTGGCTAAAAATCGTAAGTACAATCCAATGGCAATGGGAAACCCTACCCAAGGGTAGTTGCGCTGAAGAATTTCAATATTTTCCCTCCAACATTTTTCGACGTTTTGGGACGATATTCCATCCAACTCGTAATTAATCCAATAACTCGGCAACAGGCATGTACGAATATCTTTGGTTTTTAGGATGCGAATAGACCAATCAAAGTCGGAAACCAATCGGTATCGCAAATCATAAGCAGGAGCCATTGATTTTCGAACCATCATGCTCTGGTGGCAAGCGACTTGACCAAATAATGAAGAGGTGGCACTCAAATTTGCTTTGGGCATAATCTTATTGACCGTTTTCTCACCGTCTTTTAAAACTACTCCACCGTAATAAAAATCATGGTGCCATTCGATTTGCTGGAGAAAGGATCCATCATGAATAGTATCTGCCGCATTAAGAAACCACAGAAATTCCCCTGTGGCCAGACGCATTCCCTTGTTCATCGCATCATAGATTCCCTGATCACGTTCTGATACTAGTTGATGCACGATGTCCTTGTAACGGCCTACAATATCCAACGTCCCATCATGCGACCCTCCATCAACGACAATATATTCGAAATCACGAAACCTGAGTGAGGCGACACTCTTGAGAGTTGCTTCGATTCCAATCTCGGCATTGAAACATACCGTTATGATCGAGAGACGAGGCTTGGGGTGCCCCATTTTAAGTACTCTTCTCTGGTACCACCCTTAACAGCCAATTAAAAACAATTACGCAAGCCGAACAGAAAAAAATCGATATCGAAAACAAAGCAAACACCCATTTCAGCTTTTCCCTAAGGGGAGTGGGGCCAGCCTCCTCAGCAGGCGTTAAGGACTCAAAGAAATAGTCGGGCTGACTAGCAGAAATCTTTAAACTTTGGTGCGCCTTCATGGTGAGCATAAACTTTTCTACCGCAATTGTAAGTTCTTGATTGATTTCTTTATTTTTGAAGTTAAGCAAAGGCGATGAAAAATCCTTATTGGCTTCGAGGAAAATCCTCAGACGGTTGGATAAACTATCTACCTCTCTTTTGTTCAAAACCAGCTCGCCACTTAAAAAAGCGATTTTTCGATCAAGCTCGGTTCTAGCGCGTTTCAAAAAGAATTGGTTTAGATTTTCAGTGATCCGATTTGCGAGAAATTTCGAAAGTGAGGAAACTTTCGAAGTAACGATAATCGAATAGGAATTATCCTTGTTAGTTACGAACTTCATGCGACTGACGATTTCGCTTGTTAAGGCTTTTGCTTGCTTGTCAGGAGTGAGATTTTCTATCTTGAATACTCGGATAAGTGAGGAGTCTTGTGAAAATCTAGGATTTAGGGAAAGTCCAATAAAACTTCGATAGAACTGATCGGTTCGAAGCACTCTATCCAGCATTGATAAAAGGGGGTCCGACATCTTACCCATTTTAAATCCGAACTGCTCCGCCAATATACTCCACTGCTCCAAAGGATTATCCTTTTCCTTTTGCGTTACGATAAAAACTGCTTCGGACTTATATGAATCATGGAGCCGAAAGATGATTGCCCCCCCGATTCCGGTAATTATTAAAGCTGCCAAAAGGATCTTTAATTTGAACCTATACATGACCTTCACCGCCAAAAGTATATCGATTTCTTTTTCTTCTTCCAGTTTCATTTCAACATCCTATATGGCCGGGAAAGCATTTGCATTCCGTTTTTAATTTATGATTAAAAAAGTCGTTTTCATTACAAACATGCCAGTTCCATACCGTGAAAAAATTCACGAGGAAGTTTTCTCTATTCTTAACGGTCGCTACCATGTCATTTATGCTCACCAAAAGGAACCTGACAGAAAATGGACGGTTCCGGACGGAGCCTACAGCAAGAGCTTTCTCAAGCCTGCAATGCTGAAATTTCGGGGCCGCTTCATCCATTTTAACCTTGATGTATGGACCCTTTTGAATTTCCTGAATCCTTCAATCGTTATCACCGGTGGATTTAACCCAACCTACTTGATTGCATTCCTTTGGTGTCGTCTTAAAGGCCGAAAACACGTGCCGTTCTCAGACGGATGGCTTAAATCCGAAAAAAAATTAACATTTTTGCACGTTTTAGTCAGAAAATGGGTTTACCGCGGTTCCACCGCCTTTCTCGGCGCAAGTCGACACAGCCTCGATTTGTACCGTCATTATAGGTGTCCGGAAGGCGCGCTATTCCAGAGCGCACTTTGCGCTGACAACCAAGCCTATTTTCAGGTGAATAATATTGAGAAAAAATATGATCTTTTGTTTTCCGGCCAGCTCATTCAGCGTAAAATGCCCCTCTTCTTTGCTGAGGTCGCACTTTTAGTACACAAGGAATGGCCTGGCCTTCGAATACTCATCCTCGGCGATGGTCCTGAAAAAGCCGCAATGGAGTTGAAGCTCAAATCCGTCGACCTAAAGTACTTTTTTGCCGGTTTCAGAAGCCAAGAAGAATTACCCTTACTCTATGCCTCTGCCAAGCTCTTCCTATTTCCCACCCTCCAAGAGCCTTGGGGGGTAGTAGCCAACGAGGCAAGTGCGGCGGGAGTGCCAACGCTAACCTGCTCTAATGCCGGTGCAGCTGGGGACTTAATCATCCACGGAGAAAACGGTTTTGTCTTACCCCTTGATGCGCAAATTTGGGCCGATCATGCGCTCCAGTTGCTTCGTAACCAAGAACTCTTCCGCGCTTTTCAAATTCAAGCTCGCAAACGAGTTGAAGATTTCAGTTATGGGAACGCCGCAAAGGGAATCGTCCGGGCTGTGGAGTATTGCACCATTCCCCCAGACCACTTAGGCCCAGACCTACAATGAAGCGCATTCTCCTGATTCATAATTACTACAAGCTGGCTGGAGGTGAAGATTCCGTATTCCAATCCGAACGGGATTTGCTGATCCGTAAAGGCCACTCAGTGGAAACCCTAGAGTTTAATAATACAGAAACGGATGATTTGCCCAAATGGAAGGCTATCTCTCAGGCTGTTTGGTCTGCTTCCGCTAAAGCCCGAGTAGCGGAAAAAATCAAAAGTTTCGCACCGGATTTGGTTCACTTTCACAATACGTTTCTTAGGGCTTCCCCAGCCGTCTACTATGCTTGTCGAGAAGCTCAGGTTCCTTCCGTGCAAACATTGCACAATTATAGACTGCTCTGCTTGAATGCCCTTTTCCTGCGGGAGGGGAAACCTTGCGAGGATTGCCTAGGTAAAACAATTCCCTGGCCGGGAATGCTTCACCGATGCTACCACGGACGCATTGGCGATTCAGGCCTCGTTGCCGCCATCACGACAACTCATAAATTCATGGGGACATACGCCAATAAAGTGGACGCCTTCATTGCGCTCACACAGTTTGGAAAATCCAAATTCGTGCAGGGCGGAATTCCCGAGCAAAAGCTATATGTAAAACCAAATTTTATCGAGGACCCGGGGGTTGGCGACCATAAGGGTGGCTACTGTCTTTTTGCTGGTCGTCTTAGCCCGGAAAAGGGCGTGGAAACATTGATTCAAGCCTGGAAGAGTATTGGCAAGGATATTCCCCTAAAAGTGGTAGGATCGGGGCCGTTGGAGCCTTTGCTCCGTGAAGCTCCAGTTGGGGTAGAATACCTAGGTTACCAGACTCGTGAAAACGTTCTTGCCCTCATGCGGGACGCCACCTTGATGGTCATTCCCTCTACTTGTTATGAAGGGTTTCCCGTGGCCATACCTGAAGCTTTTGCAACTGGGCTTCCCGTTGTTGCTAGCCGAATTGGCACCATAGCCGAGATTCTAGCGGGGGAAGCTTCCGGTTGGCTCTTCACGCCAGGCAATGCTGCGGCATTGGCCAATACGATAAAGGAGGCTTGGATGAATAAGAAAGTGCTAGCCAGAAAAGGACACCACGCGAGACTTGAATTCGAAACAAAGTTCAGTTCGGATGTCAATTACCAGATTCTGATTAACATCTACGAGTCCGCTAAAGCACAATTTCAAGGCACTCAACTCTCCAAAACTTGTCCATGAGCGGACTTCGTTACCAAGTTGGTCCTGTCCGTTTCTCCCTTATAAACCGGAACAACCTGGTCCAGAAGCTGGAGTCTTTTTTTTCCAGCTATCCCACCAACAATTTCGTCTGTGTATCCAACGTCCACACCACAGTCGAATGCCTAAAGGATTTGCGTTTGCGAAAAATCCAGAATGACTCTTATCTTACCATTGCGGACGGGCAACCGATTATCTATTACGGACGTATCTCCGGAGTTACTGATATTGACCGGATTATGGGGCCGGATATCATGACCCAGGTCTTCGCGGCCCCCGAATGCCGGGATAGACGGCATTTTTTCTTGGGTGGTTCGGAGGAAACGCTTGCCAAAATGAAAAGAAATCTGCGTCAAGAATATCCATATTTACAGAGTGTCGGGATGCTTTCCCCTCCGTTTAGAAAACTTGACGAAGAGGAGGAGCAGAATTTGCGGCAAGACATTCTCAAGACTAAGCCTGACTATCTTTGGGTTTGCTTTGGCGCTCCTAAGCAGGAATACTGGATGGACGCCAACCATTCCTTTTTTCCTCGTACGCTCATGCTTGGCGTAGGAGCAGGGTTTGCCTATCATGCTGGGGAGCTCGAGCGGGCCCCTCTTTGGGCCCAAAAAATGGCCTGCGAATGGATCTGGCGGCTTGCCCAGGATCCTAAACGCCTCTGGAAGAGATATCTTCGGACCAACCCCGTTTTCGTGCTTTTAATATTAAAGCTTGTTATTTTACGCTTAATTCTACGAAGAAATCACCCCTAGCTTTTCGAAGGCGGAGAATCATATCTGCTCTAGAGATTAGAGCGGATAAATATAAGCCTGCTTATTAATATCTCAAGAGTCGGGAATATTCAGGTACCCGTAAAGACTCCAAACTCAGCGGAATTCGCAACCCCTTGCCCAGCCAGATCCATTGCATTTTGCATTTGATTTACGCATTGCTCAGGGTTATCCGTCATTCCATCGAAAATCCATGCCGAGCTTTTCAGTGCCGCAGCTACGGTTGCCTCGGTGGGTAGTTCACAAATGGTTCTTCTATAGTGGCGATCAAGGGCTGCAACATGGTGTGGCATTTCTAAAGCCAGGATTTGCAGT
>JAYUHW010000402.1:0-8175 GCA_043766615.1 Fibrobacteria bacterium
ATCACTTCCAATTACCATTCGGCGCGGACACGTCGCATTTTTAGGAAACTAGCGCAAGGTTATCCGCAAATACTGGTATATGCTGCTGATTTCAAATCCTATGATCCAGATGTTTGGTGGTCAGGCCGAGAGAGCAGGAAATATTGGTTCGGTGAATGGATTCGAACTCTTTATAGCTGGTACGAGCTCGCGGGTGTTCCAGCTGAAAATGGCACTGCTGATTTTCAAAATCTGATTCCGGATATTTGGTCGGGTCATGGCGGCGAAAAAGGCGTGCTTACTGATTCGATCAAAAGGGATTCAACCACATCCGAAAAGCCGCCAAGCGTTCCTGTGGACACACTTTTCACCTTACCAGCTAATCAGGATAGTTCACAAGCAATCGTGACAATACCTGAACCGGCCAAGTCCCGGGACAGTGGAGAAACCGGTACAAAGCCTGAGAAACGCATCAACTTTGAAGCGTCAACCAAGGTTCCAGAAAAGCGGCCCTTCCCAAAGGCTGAACCGACGTCAAAAAAGAAGTCCCCAGAAAAAATAAAGAAAAAATAACCAGCCACTTTGGAAGTGGCTGGCAATTATGTAGCTCAACGATTTTGTATCTAAATCGATTGTAACTGTGCAGTTATTTTTGGCTGGCCGCAACCAGGTTGGCAAATAGTGCATCTGCCAAAGCATTTTTACCGAGCTTTCCAAATATATCGAACTGGTAAAACACCACACGACCTTTACCGACTGGCAGACTGGCAATGTCGGCTCCCCAGCGTATTTTGGACTTGCCGCTTCCATTTCCAAGCAAGTTAATGCTACCGGCTGCCACGCTCATATTTGGTATCGATTCAATGCTCCAATAAGGCATAACATCCGCAAAGGTTTGATCCAAGATACCCTGGATGCCCAAATCTTTGAACTCTGGTCCGCCCATGGCATAATGAAAGCTGCCGAAGGTGCTACCCGAAGAACGGAAACAGGAAATTTCCATGGGCAAAACCTTCAGGCTATTCAAAAAGCGCGCGTCCTCTTCCGTAACGTTTCCAAGCACAAGCACGCCACCAGCCGCAACTTTCTCGAAGCATTTGCGAACCACGGCGTCTCCAAGACTGGAAATTTCAGCCAAGACGGAAATTGGCGCATCTGGGTTCGAAAAGCTGGATATGGTATCGGGGAAGTTACCTAGTAGGGACACTTTCTTTAAGGGAACCTCTAACTTGATTTCTGGTGGGACCAAGAACACTTCTTCGCTTCGAGCCATTTCCTTATTGTTTTTGGTAAGGTTTAGATCGAAGGTGAATCGTCCCTTCTCAAAGCCTACGGGAAACTTGAATCGGCCTGCCATGTTAATACCTGGCTTGGCTTTACCAGGCAAAGACTCTTGGTGCCATATCCGGCCATTAGGGCCCTTGACACGAAGCTGGAGTCCGTATTCACCCAAGTGTGCTTCGTTCAGTAAATGGATTTTAATGGCTGCTGAAGTTCCGATATAGGGCGTACGGTCATCGGCTTCCGCAATAATATGAATAGGTCGATTTAATTTTTTGACCATTTCAAAAAGTGCTTTGGGCTTGCGATCCCAGTTAACCAAACCAGAAAAATGGATGCCATAGTCGGCCCAGGCATCTAAAACAAATCCCGATACCTGAGGATTGATTAACAATCCTTCCATTTGCTTGGCTAGTCCGTTTCGAGCGACCAGTGATGCTTCTTTCCAGAAGCTTTCCGTATCTTTCCAAATGGTTATGTTCTTGTCCTTAAGCAAATCCGCAAGCTCACCATTCAGTTTCTGGACATCTTTGTATTCGGAATGGTTGGCTAATTTTTTATGGCTGTCCAAAAGTTCCTGAACGCCTTCCGGAGACGAAACTCCTAGCCCATCTACCAGAACTTTTCCTTCCAGATCGTCTTTCAAATAGTTATAACGTTCCCAGAAGGACTTGCTTCCATGGATTCCGTCCATCACGGACTTGCCATCCTTGGAAGAGCAATAACTGGAAAGTAAGGTATACGTTTTAACCGAAACCGGAAAACCGATTTTCAATTTATGCGACTCGAAAGGATTGATCTGGGCGGCCAGTGGCTCGTAGACTTTGCCTAGGTCGATTTTGCCACCGCCTAAGCTGTCCATGGAAACGGAGCAGAGGTTGGAAAATACGGGACGGGTGGGATCCAGTTCCGCTGCAAACCGTAGTAATTTGTTTCCATTCTCCAGCACCATCGACCCATTCTCTGAGCCTATGACCCAAGCAAAAATACTGGGGTGATGTCCATCATTGTCGATCAGCGTTACAATCTGTTGTTTTAGAACTTCCAAGCCTTCTTTGCTTGACTTTTGATTGAAGCAGGTCGTCTCCTGGAGCACCAAAAGACCGATTTCATCGCAAATATTGAGGGCTTCACGGGGCAATGGAGCACCACCGGAACGGAGCAGATTAAAGCCTGCTTCTTTTATGGACACGAGTTCCTTACGCAAATCGAAATCGGATGATGGAATGCCATGTTGGAACGCAAAGAACCACGGGTAAGCGAGGCCTTTAATTTTTATTGCGTGATGGTTCAGCTTAAAAGCGCCTTTTTCCACGTCTGCACTGCGCATTCCGAAGTGGACTTCCACCGGATAGGAACCGGCCAGGGTAACCTGTACCTTGTAGAGGATGGGTTCATGCAATTGCCATAGCTTGCCGTTTTCAAGCTGCAAGGTAAGTGCAAAACTGCCGTTTTCTTTTTCCAGTTTGACGGCCTTTGTGACCTCGCCGATTTCCCCATCCGGATGCACGATTTGATAGGCGATATCGGCCTGATAATTTTTGGGATTCCAGAATTTGGTCTCAATGGTAATACGGTCGGCTTCGTAATCGGGGAAGCAATTTAAAGAGCGAATGCCCGCTTTGCCTACCATATACAGGTTGACATCACCCGTTATGCCTGCAAAGGGGCCACGTAAAAAGGGTCCGCCAAGGGAGAGCTCTTGGGCTGTATAGTCTTGGATTTTACCCTGGCGATCCAAGGTTTGAACACGGACGGCAAGAAGATTCGTCTCACCAATTTTAACGGCTTTAGAGCCGTCGACATCAAAAGGCACATGGCCCCCAAGATGGGTTCCAATTTCTTCACCATTCAACCACACAGTGGCATGATGCTGAACCGAACTGAAGCGGATATAGAATCGCTTGGGCGATTCCTTTTTATCAACTATAAATTCCTTGAAATAGTAAGCAATATGTGCGTTCTCTTCATTGGGCTCAAGGTTCCAGACATGTGGGACTGGTAGTTTTTTGGTCTGGGCAGGTTTCTTGCGATACCATTGGTCGACGAGTCCCGTGTCTACGGGATCAAAACTAAAATCCCAATTGCCATCCAACTTGACGATACTGCCCATAACACTCCCCGACTTGGAAAAATGCACCCCAAAGTGGCGAATCCATTGAAATTACAGGGGTGTAAGTATAGTAAATTCGATAGGAATAGTGCGCTTAATGGACTATCCCGTTGGCATTCCTATTAAGCCGAAATACCAGGCGAGGATTTCTTTTCCAAACAAAGCCGAACAAAGAACACCCAAACATATGTATGGTCCAAAAGGAATATGGTGTTCTTTGTTCAGGCGTCGAAACAACAACATAGGTAGACCAAGGGCGCTTCCCAGTACAGAAGCGAAGAGCAATCCTATCAAGGCCGTCTGCCAGCCGAATAGAGCCCCGGCCATAGCAATAAGTTTAACATCCCCGAAACCCATGGCATCCTTCTTTAGCACCTTTGATGCCGTGAATCCAATGAACCAGAGGAACAATCCGGCGCTAGATGCCCCAACAAGGCTTTCTATTGCGGTTTGTCCTCCCGGCAAGAAACTGATGCCTAGTCCTAGCGCTATACCTGGTAATGTTAGCGCATCCGGAATTAGGAAATGGCGGATGTCGATGACAAAAATGGGAATCGAAGCCAGGGCTAGATAAATGAATCCGATTTTGAAATCGAGTGGGTAAAAGTTTTCAGACCGAAAAAACCAAGTGAAAATCACGGCGGAAAGCAAGCCGGTAACTGCTTCTACAATGGGGTATTCGGCGCTGATGCTTGCGCCGCAGGATTTGCATTTGCCTTTTAACAGGAGCCAGGAGAGCACAGGAATGTTTTGATAAAAACGGATTTGGTATCCGCAACTGGTACATCGGGACGGTGGCCATACCACTGACTGGCCGCGTGGCATGCGATAAATAACGACATTGAAAAAGGAGCCAACCATTAGCCCAAGTAATGCACCCAAAGCAGTACCGGCCCAG
Source organism: Fibrobacteria bacterium (assembly GCA_043766615.1). Classification (GTDB taxonomy): domain Bacteria; phylum Fibrobacterota; class Fibrobacteria; order UBA11236; family UBA11236; genus Chersky-265. The sequence goes on from JAYUHW010000402.1 coordinate 4,272, forward strand.
GGCGATAGGGGTGGGAATAGGGTTTCCATAGTCAGCGTATTGTCCAACTAGTTGGCACGGACATCAACCTCGAAGATTCAGCCAAACAAATTTAGATAGTATAGTCGTCTTGGAAGGTCTTTGAACCCTTGGGAACGGCAAACGCCGTTTCTCCTTTAGTTAACATGAGAGCAGCAAATTCCTCCTTGGGTACTTCCACTTGAACCTCTGGTCCTTCCGTGGTAGCCAAGGTGACGCGCACGGACAAACCGATGCTGCGAATGAGCACAATCTTACCAGCTATAGCATTGGGTTCATTGGTTTTATGCAAAGTCATTTCATGTGGCCTAACATATACGGCCGTGGACAGGGCGGCATTGCTATGACTGGGATGGACCAGCTCCAGAGTATCCCCGGTAGATCCGCGCTCCAGCCGGCTATGAAAAATGTTCACATTGCCTAAAAAATGCATTACGAAACCGTTTGCCGGTTTATGAAAGATGTCCTCCGGCGATCCGATCTGCTCTACCTTGCCTTTGTTCATGATAACGACACGATCCGCAACCTCAAAGGCTTCGTCCTGATCATGGGTTACAAAAACACTGGTCATTTTAAGTTCATCATGGAGATTGCGCAACCACCGTCTTAAATCTTGGCGGACTTGTGCATCCAAGGCACCAAAGGGTTCATCTAATAGCATGACTTCGGGTCTGGCTGCTAAGGCGCGCGCCAACGCAACGCGTTGTTTTTGCCCGCCTGAGAGCTGGGAAGGGAAGCGATCACCGATGCCTTTAAGTTGGATCAAATTGAGTAGTTCATCCACCCGTTGTTGCACTTCTGCCTTCGGGCGCTTTTGGATTTTAAGTGAAAAGCCGATGTTGTCCCGCACGGTCATATGTTTGAACAAGGCATAATGCTGAAACACAAAGCCTACGCCACGATCGCGAACAGGCAAATGCAAGGAATTGGTATCACCGAAGAGGACTTCACCGGATTCCGGCGTTTCCAATCCCGCAATGATTCTGAGTAAAGTGGTTTTGCCGCAACCGGAAGGACCGAGCAGGGCAACTAGTTCTCCATCCGGAATTTCCAGGGAAACATCATTCAAAGCCTGAGTGGACTCGAAATGCTTGCGTACTTTGCGTATGGAAATATGCATGCCGCTTAGTTATCCTATTAAACCTACCGGAATAATATGTTAACAAACGATAGGCCTTCTGTCAACGGATTTCAGCTGTTTTTAATCCTTCACAGCCTGTCTGACGCCATTCGTCGGGTTAGCCAAGTGACAGTTTCCGATTCGATTTGTGCACGATCGAAGTCCAGCGTGATCACATGTTTTCCACGCTGGTACACTCGGAGCGCCTTATCGATGGAACCCAGAGATTCTATTAAGTGAAGGCTTCCTGCAATATCGCTGGTGGTGTCATTAACATCGTGATGGATCAGTACCGGACATGTGACCCCAACGGCCCGATTGCGAAATTTCCTTGCTGCTTCTACTACGCTGACCATTGCAGCTGAGGGCATGGCATGATAGGCGATATGTTCTTCCGCAGCCTTGGCGAATTTAATGGGACCTGTACTGCTTTTAGAAATCGTTTCGGGCAAAGGTACGCGGCCGATTAGCCAGTCGTTGGGTAGGCCGAAGGTCCGTCCCCACGGCCGCAGAAAGGGAGCAATCAGCACCAAGTTGGCTACATCTCTAGTCAGAGCCATTTGCAACCCCAACAAGCCGCCCATACTGAGTCCGCAAATGGAGACACGCTCGTGTCGGATCATCAATTCGTCGAAAACGGATATCGCGTGGGACAGGTAATCTGAATAGCGGGTAGGGGCGAGGGCTTCAAGAGTGAGGCCATGTCCAGGCAAAAGGGGTCCATAACAGGTGAATCCTGCGGCAGTAACTTCCTGGGCTAAGAAACGCAGCTCTCGTGGACTGGATGTCCATCCATGCAGGAACAAGATGGCATGGGATCCGGAACCTAATGTAAAAGGCTCGGCACCCAGTATCACGCCTGTTACTGGATCATGTTCGCGCGCTTTTTCGGTTTGATTGCTACTTGTTGATGAGGATTGCGGGTTCAAGGCGAACTCATCGTTTCTGGATGGCTTTTTTCTTGCTTTTGTTGGCAACTAGCCCCTTGGTGATATGCAGGTAGGCTTCGTCCACGGTATCGCAGATTTTAAATAGTCCCAGGTCTCCGGGGCTGATCATGCCTGTTTCCACTAGGTATTCCATGTTCAACATTTTGCCCCAGAATTCTTTGCCATAAAGAACCAGTACCACTTTTTTGGTGATGCGTTGGGTTTGAATTAAGGTAAGTACCTCCATCATTTCGTCCAGCGTGCCAAAACCTCCCGGGAACATAACGATTGCTTTGGCCATATAGACAAACCAGAACTTGCGTATAAAGAAATAGTGAAATTCAAAATTGAGATGTGGGGATATGAACGGGTTAGCCTGCTGTTCAAAGGGCAGATGGATATTGAGACCGATGGAAGGCGCTTTGGCCAAATGGGCCCCTTTATTGGCGGCCTCCATGATTCCCGGACCACCCCCTGAACAAATGGCGAACTGGGCGGATTGGGTTTTTGTCCATTCGGAAAGTCGCTGGGAAAGTTCCGTGGCTTCTTCATAATAGCGGGACATTTCCAGACCTTGCTTGGCCTGTTTGATTGCGCTAGGTGTTGCCTTACTATCCTTCTGCACTTTACGAAGTTTGGCCTGGGCACCTTTTCGGGAAAGGATGCGGGCTGAACCAAAGAAGACGATGGTATCGTCAATCCCGAATTGCCGAAAGCGATGTTCTGGTTCTAGGAATTCGGCCAAAATCCGGATCGATCGTCCGTCTTTATTATGCAGAAATTCCTTGTTCATGAAAGAAAATGCGAGAAGACCTTTTTTACCCATATATTTTAAACCGTAACTTTCTAGAAGGCATTATTCATTTAGGCGAGAAGTGTCGCTTACTTGAGTTTCATATTTTTTGCCGATAATTTCAACCGGTTCCAGGTCAAGGCGTTCAGAATTGGCGTTTTGCTGGTGAGGAACAGAATGAAAAGAGTATGCTATGCACATGGCAGTCTTTCCAGGTAAGCAAATATTGCGATGGCGATTGCGGAAACTACTCAAACTTTTTCCAAATCGAATTCCTGAGGCAAAATCGATTCTTTCCGATAGGAATCGGATGCGACCCTTGCGCATCGCCTACCTATTTTCAGGCACCTACGGAGATTTTGTCCAAGCCCTCCGGGCTTTAAACTACATAGCGGAAAGTTATCCCGGCTGTGATTTAGTCCTTTACGGAGCAAATCGTTTTGCTCACGAATTTGTCACAGTGTTGCCTGAGAATTTGCGAACGGCCCAGACTTTGACATGGTTGGGTTGGTTGTTCCATCGTCGAGACCTATTGTTCACTAATGCTGTAGGTGTTTATAGGGTTGAGTTTGACTATGCCGCCTACTTTTGCGCCCGCAAAGCTTTTGGTTTCCGACATATGGCGGAAACCAGGCGCGCCGGTTATGAAAACACTTTGGCCTTGGTCCCGTCCATCCTCAGTTTTGCAGAAGCAAACCTGAGACTCCTGGACCTGGCCGGGGTGCCGGCTTTGGCCCATGCCCGTTCAACCCATGCGGCAGTATCGAATTATCCCGCACATCCGGAAAATTCCGGTGTTGACTCAGGTCAGATCCTCTTTCATATCGGTAGTGCGGGGCTTAAGCAGGATTTTGGATTGAAGATATATACTCGTTTAGTGTTAGACATTCTGGACGGATTGGCAGGTAGACCAATAAACATGGTAATTGGGCCTGGTGACGAGGACATTGTCTTGGAGTTGAAAACCCGCACTGACGCGGTACCCCAGATGTTTCCAATGGCCCAGTTGATCCGGACACTTCGGGATTTTAATGGCACCATTCT
>JAYUHW010000403.1:0-2846 GCA_043766615.1 Fibrobacteria bacterium
GATTAAAACTGGTAACATGTTGATTGCTGCCAAGATCCAGTTTTTCGAAAAAGATCGGGGCAAACCGTACCAGTGATTCATTCTGTTTACGAGAACCGAGTTGTTACATTTTTGAACAATATGGGACTAACCTCCCATTTTTTGAGAACGCGCATGTCTTCAAAGGAGAACGAATAATGAGAATTGAAACCAAGGTTATATCTACCAGTTTGCTTTTAGCAGGAATGGTCTCTTGGGCATCGGCTCAGGCAGAATTCACCCCTGCCACAACTACCACCCCAACCAGCACGTACTCGACACCGGCTAGCGGTGGGCCCGTGGCGCCCAGGACTGGCGAATATCCTGGAGCTATCAATGGTGCCATGGACAATACGGTTGAAGACTACACCAAGCGCGGTACGCTTATCAATGGTAAGCAATATTTTGCAGCTTGGGGTGGACCGGCCTTGGTCAACGGTGCCTATTCCTTTCAAGCAATTGGTTTTGATTGGTTCGGTGCAGTTACCACTTCTGTGGGTCCAGGCAATGGCACTTGGCGCTCAGGTATTGCAACGTCCCGATGGGCTGGCGGATTGCTAATTAATTTTAACAAGACCACTACCAAAACCGTTCTGGGCGAAACTAAAACCGTTGTAAACGGTGACGGTTTTGGACTCTTCGGGGATTTTAATTTTGGCGGCAGTGATGTTTACGGGGAAATAGCAGCGCTTACCGGACCAGCAGCCACCTTGCCCGTGTCATTAGGAAATTACACGAAAACTCCTGGCCCCCCAATTTCGGAATTTACGCCCACGACAATCCATATAATGGCAGGTTGGAAAAAGGATGCAACTACGGAAGGAACGCATTCCTTAAATGTGGAAACTTCATTCAATTTGATTTCCATTGAAAATGCGCCAGGCGCACCCGCGCTTACTACGACCAGGAAACAAAAATATTTCTCGCTGATGTTTTCCCATGGCTACCTACTAAAAGCGGGCACAGGATATTCGGTATGCTTAGGTTCTAATTCCACCTTTATTTTCTCAAAGGATGATCAACCTTCACCAGCAGAAGATCCGGATAGTACGGGATTATCCGTTGCCCCACATCTGGCCTTTCAAAAAGACCTAGGTCATAATTTCGAGTTTTCAGCCGGTGCCTCGGCCAGTTTGAGTTACAACATGTATTCCAATACAGCTATTGTTCCTGGCCCACCAACGCAAGAAGCAACGCGGTTGTTGACTTCAAGCGCCGATGTCAATCTAGGCTTACGCTGGGTTAAAGACAATTTCGCCATCCAGGGCAGCCTGAATGAAGCATTGCTGCAAGGCGGCCCCAACTTTATTTCCGGTGCCGTCAATCCTTTGTTTGCCCAAGTTGGCGTATCCCTAGGGATTTGATTTTAGGTTTAGCCTAGACATTGCCGCCTCAGATAAAGGCGGCTTTACATTTAGGAAGCCGGTCCCCGCGTGGCCGGCTTTTTTTATGCGAAGCTTTTTTAGTGTGATGTTTTTTATTGCAGTTTATTTTGGGCTAAGCCTTCCAGGCCACCAAGCCTGCGAATGGCCTCATCCGTGAAACCGGCGGAACGTAAAGGGACAAAAATTTCATTTTCCAATAACGGAATAAAGCTGACCAGCAGCTCCGAACCCATTTCCGATTCTTGTATTTTTGCCTGGGAGCACGAAGCTGGAACCAAAACCGTATCACCAAGGTTGATGGATACTGTTTGCCCTAGATCCCAGACCATATCAAATCTGCCCCGAATGCAAGTGAGAATGCGAAACCGATTTTGGCTTTCAAGGGCGACGAGGCCTTGGCATTGCGAATATTTGACGACTGCGAAATAAGCACAAGCCACGCGAAATTCCTGATCGTGATTTGGGCGATGCAAGAGTAGGGGTGGAATGCGATGCTGATCATGGCTGCGGAGGTCCAGAACTTGGCCTCCCTCCTGGATATGGAGATCTCGAGACTGGCCATTTGAGTCCACGCGATCCCAGTCATATAGGCGAAAAGTGGTATCTGAATTCTGCTGGACTTCGTAGAGCAGGATGCCGGCCGTGATGGCATGGACAGTTCCAGCAGGAATGAAAAAGAGATCGCCAGCCTTGGCTGCCACGCGTTTGAGCACTTTTTGGCACTCTTTGGAGGCCAATATCGCCAAGGTCTTTTCCCGATCGCCTTCCGAGGACATTCCTAAAATGAGCTCGGAACCTTGGGGCGCTTCTACAATGTACCAGCATTCCGTTTTGGGTTCACCCAGCGGGGAGTTACGACCAGGATGAACTTGCACGGAAAGGTGCTCGCGGGCAAAGATAAATTTGCATAAGAGGGGAAAGGCGGAAAGGTTGGGTGAATACTGTTTACCCAGGATGTCACGCGCATGCTTAGCATAAATGTCGTGGAAATTCTGGCCTCCAAAGGTCCCGCCTATCACCAGGCTCGAAGCTTCTTTCCGGTCCGAGAGTTCCCACGCCTCACCGATATTCAAATCCGTCGCGTCACCTTTTCCAAGCGCTCGATACAACCGGTCACCGCCCCAGATTTTGGACTGTAGCAGGGGTTTGAATTTCAGGGGTTCGCGTACTTCCGCGGGTTGCACCATGGGGCTATCCTCTTTTTTAAGAATAGTTAAATCGACCCTGGGGTGTCACTGGGATGTTTTTATTTGGGAGAAACTGGAATGGCCTCAGACACTAAGCAGCGGATTTAGAGATCCCATCATGAAAGTTGGGCTCATCGGTATTGATAACTGTCGATTGAGCGTTGAAAAGATTGAGGCTCAAGTTATTGGGGACGAGAATTTTATCTCGGAACTCTTCGAAATCTTTAAAGATCTTGTCGTTGAAAATAATGTTGAA
>JAYUHW010000404.1:0-24905 GCA_043766615.1 Fibrobacteria bacterium
GCTATTTCACCCACTCGATCGCCCGAAGAGCCAAATATTTAAATACGTGGATATACCTATTGCCTTAGGTGCAGACGGCGCAAAGGCTCTTAAGGTCAACACAGATATCGCAAATGTCCTATACGTGTTTTACTACTTACGCTCCATTAAAATAAAAGATGCCGGATATAGTAGGCATTTTAAGTTTTTAAAAGACATCCAAATCCCCCTGCCACCTCTTGAGGTCCAGGTTCGCATTGCCCATTTGTTGGGGAAGGTGGAGGGCCTGATTGCCCAGCGCAAAAAGGATCTCTCGCAACTGGATCAACTGCTGAAGAGCGTTTTCCTGGAGATGTTCGGGGATCCGGTGAGGAATGAGAAGGGGTGGGAAAGATCTAAATGCAAAGAGATAGCAGAAATTATTACTGGCTACCCCTTTAAGAGCAAAGAATACACTGAGGATAAGACACAGAGAAGGCTATGCGGCGGCCTAATAATAATGCCTGATTTTATTGATTGGGAAAATGGCACTTATTGGATGCCTAATTCAAACCTTGATTTAAGAAAATACGAACTAAAAGAAAACGATATTGTATTTGCAATGGATCGACCATGGATATCAAATGGTTTCAAAATAGGGATGATAAGGAAATCAGATGCTGGCGCACTACTAGTACAACGAACCGCAAGATTAAGGGCAATAGAAACAAATCAGTTGTTTTTGTACTCGCTTTTCAAAAGTGGTTCCTTCAAGTCACACTGTAAACCAACAGAAACAACCGTACCACATATAAGCATTAAGGATATTGAATCGTATTTAGTCATTCGCCCCCCGCTTTCTCTGCAAAACCGATATGCAGACATAGTTGAAAAAATTGAAATTGCCAAATCAAGCTTTCAAAAGGGCTTGACCGACTTAGAATCCCTCTACGGCGTCCTCAGCCAAAAAGCCTTCCAAGGCGAGTTGGATTTATCCCGGGTTTCCATGAACAAGGTTGTCAAAGTAACCCAGCCTTTAGAGATTCACGCCAACCTCGCCGCTCCAACTCTCGACACATCCACCACAGAATCCGAGGGCGATTCTCCCCGCCATGTTTTCACCCGCAATGACATTGAATCCGCACTCCAGAAATTAGGTGGCCCCCGATCCTTTCCAATGCTCATGGCTGAGCTGGAGAAAATCGCCGCGATTGATCGTAAGGACTACGAGGACATCCGCGCCTTGCTGTATCAAATGCTGAGCAAGAAGCAACTCACACAGGTCTTTGATGAAACCCAAAAGGAAAGGGTGACGGTGGCGGGCAAGACCAAGGAAGATGCAGTTCCCATGCGGCTGAAGCTGTTATGAAATTGGTACGGCTGAAAATCAACGACCCCGTTGGTTTCAGAAGTTTGCGCCTAGGCTTTGAGCATGTATTTCGCACAGCTTGGGCCCGGCAAGAAGAAACCGGATTTGCGCCCTTCGTCTGCGCGGGTCCCAATGGTAGTGGTAAGTCCAATGTGCTGGAGGCCTTGGCCTCCATTTTCTTTCAGCTGGAATGCAAAACCCTCTCTTACCGACCTGAACTTTTCGAATACGATCCGGAAACGGTTCCGCATGGGTATCAAGAAAAAATGGGTCGTCCCGATGCCTTTGAATTGGAATATTTAATCACCACCCCAACGGGCTATACGGTAACGGACCATGCACCCTTGGCACATATTAAGGTGGTGAAAGAGATCGGCAGTGGACCGCAATTTTTCCTATTGAATGTCCGCGAATTCGAAAAGACGCTTCCATTGGAACGGCATATCGCCCAAGACTTCCTTCCCGATCATGTGGTGGCCTATTCCTCAGGTGAAAACGAAATCCTGAGTCTACCCTTTTTCAAAATGCGATTTATCCAATTCGATGAATATATTGATTCCATCATTACTCAGCCGGACTCTGCAAATACGCAGGAAAGTCGGCTCGTTTATTTGGATCAAGAATTCAATCAAGCCATACTCTTGTGTAATTTCCTGTTTTTAACCGGAGGCAAACTCCAGCCTTTTCACGAAGAAATTGGCCTTGAAAGAGTGGAACAGTTTCGCATTATTCTTAAGGGCCATTATCTCACTACCTGGGGCATCAACCCCAACTTCCTCCCAGGTACCAATTCCCATGCCGAAACGATGGGCACACCCCCCTCCCACAATTTGCTGCAAAATGTGTGGCGTATCCACGAAAAACTACAACTCTGTGCCACGACCCATTTTTACGATGTAGCAACGGAAACCCATTACCTGGATTATTGGGTCGATACACAATGTCAGAAGGCATTTCATTTGCATTTTGGCACCGCCCTGGAGTTATTCAAATCCTTTCAGCTATTGCTGACTCTGAATTTACACTCCGTGAGCAAAGAACAAAGGCTCGACCTGTACCAAAGTGATAGCCTGTATTTCAATGAAACTATTCCAACCCTACCTTCTGACCAACGCATCATGCGGTTCAAGGACGTCGTATTAAAAAAGGCCGGCGTGGACGAAATCCTTTACAGCAAGGCCCTTTCCGACGGCGAGAACCAATTGCTGCATACCTTGGGACTGTGTATACTTTACCGAGACACCAAAACCCTATTCCTATTGGATGAACCCGAAACCCATTTCAATCCCGATTGGCGCGCCAAATTTTTAACCACATTAGGGGAATGCTTTTACAATCATGGTGGTGATGCCAGTGACTATGCCGGACCTACGCGAGAAATGTTGATTACCACGCATGCACCATTCCTTATTTCGGATAGCAAACCGGAAAAGGTTCTCGTATTCTCGAAGCAGGAAGACGGGTCGCTCAAAATCTCCCATCCGGATTTCAACACCTTGGGCGCATCCATAAATAAGATCACCATGAGCACCTTCGGCAAGCGCGAAACCATTGGCGGCATTGCCCAGCGAATGCTGGGAGAATTCAAAACTCGGTTTGAAAACGGTTCGGACCCGGACAGGCTCATCGACGAAATCAATGATACTCTTGGTGATTCGGTTGAGAAAATCCTGCTGATCAAAACCATTTTAGACGGCATGAAGTCGGTTAATTAATGCTGTTCCCGTATCAATTCGTGCCGCATAGCATGGATAAAATGCAAGGCTTTATCGACTTTATTTTTTTCGAAGTCTGGTGCAAAGCCACGTCCGAAAAACCTTTTTCACCCTCTCTCTTTTCCAGCAATCCTGAATTAATGGCGTTGATGGAGGGGTTTTTAATATCCGATACAAAGAGCGCAGATTATTTCTATGGGGGTATTGAACGAATCTATAAGACGTTCATGGATTTTACACCCATCCAAGTCGAGGAGCTACGTCTAGGCTATTTGGCCAACAATAATGTTGCAGAGGCATGCGCCAATGGGAATACCGGACTGATCCAGTACAAGCATTTAAGCGAGCGATACCCAATCCTTGGAAAACAATTGAGGGGCTTCTTCTCCAATCTCTACGATTTCAGTCCAGCTCCAATCCGGAACTTGATCGGTGATATGGATGACCACTATTTTAAATTCATAGAGAAAAACAAACCAGACTCCTGCCCTTTTTGCGGGGTTCATTCCATCAAAGGTATCCATCACTCAAAACGGGAAGCCTATGATCATTTCTTACCCAAGTCGATCTATCCCTTTAGTTCCATGAATTTCAAAAATCTCGTACCTACATGTCATGAGTGCAACAGTTCCTACAAGAATCAAAAGGACCCACTCACAGATTCGGCTGGCGTTTCGAGAAAAGCGTTTTACCCCTTTTCGACTTCCATCCCAAGCATTCAGGTGCAAGTGAGCCTTGGTGATTCAGATGGCAAGACGCTTCTTCCGAAACAAATCGAAATCACTCTTGAAGCGGGGGCACATACCGAAGAGCTTAATACTTGGAAAGACCTGTATGGCATAGAGAACCGTTATAAGGCAATCTTTTGTTCTGAATCTGGGGGGCTATATTGGGTTGAACAGGTCATGGATGAAATGAATGACGGTACCCGAACTCGTGACCAAATATTACAAACCCTTTTACGGCAGGCCAGAAATCGTCCGTATACAGAGCGTAATTTTCTTAAACATTCCTTTCTTGAAGGCTGTCAGAAAGCGGGTCTTCTAGATCCTGAACTTTTACGACGATCTTCCGCTTCGAAAGCGCCCTATGGATCTTAAACAAGTATGACCCCTTCAGACATCATCCTATATCAGTCCGAAGATGGCAAAACCTGAGTGGATATTAGCCTTTCAGGCGAGACCATTTGGTTGACCCAAGAGCAAATGACAGAGTTATTCCTAACAGCCCCCAAGAATTGAGGCCCGAGACTAAAATTCAAACTTCTTGTTTTTTAACACCAGTTTTTGGGGTTGGGTAAAAATTCAAATTATCACAAATTAAAACGGCAATATTTTTAAGCAGCTCATGATTCGTGCAAAGCCTAGATACCTCAATGTTTGCACCAGGGATTCTTGAAAAGAACCTGAGAACTCCGAAACCATCACTTCTACTTATTAACTGTACCATGTCAGCAAAAAGCGTCGGTAAGTTTGGATTTGAAACCAAGGTCGGATCATAATTTGGGAGCGTATCGAGTGCTTTCAACTTGATGGTATCTCCAGCTTTGTTGCTAGCCTTGCTTTGAATTTTATTGCCTTTAGTTTTTGCCATTTCACTGCTCCTATATACTTGAACTAACGGTTTTAACTAGCCAACGTTCTTCAACTGATGAAGATGCTGCGCTTTCGACTTCAAAAGTTGTCTCAGCCCAACTGGAATTCTTTTTGATCGATCGTTCCAAAATTTGTGGGTGGCATTTGAACGCCCAGTAAATCCTCGCGATGGATTCAATTGTCAAATTTACTTCAGCGTTTAAAATTCTACTTAGTTGACTTTCCTTCATTTTAATCATGGCAGCGAAGGTCGATTTATTCAAATTGTGTTCACTTAGCTTTTCGTGAATAAATTGAACAATATCGAATTGAAGGTCTTGTTGAATGCCTTCAACAGAATTCCGTGTATTGCCCAGGACGCTCTTAAAGTTTTCCAAAAGAGTATTCATTCACTTTCCTCCCAGCCTTTATTTTTTCGAATCTTAACAACACGGTCAATAGCACCTTTTTGAACTCGGTTCGGTTTTTGACCTTTTTTTTCAAATGCGCTTATCATGATGAAATCCTCAACGACAAAGAAACCAATAAGCCGCCCCGAATTTGCAACCCTTAAGCGAAACACTTGGCCTCCTTCACTTTTTAGCTCCGGACAATATCTTAATCCCATCATCGCCCATTTTTGAAGCTTACCTACGATTAAATTGATCCGCTCTCCACCTTCTGACACGCTATCATACTCAGCAAGAAACGCGAGCACTTCATTTGAGGCATAGATGTTTGTCCTGCCTTTGATAATGAGATGCACACGTATCATTTTAACTTATAAGTTAAATAGATTCCACACCTTAAACAAGTCATCGAATGCCTGTTTTGGATTTTTTATGCATTTTGGGCTTTCATTTGAGCTTTCGGAAAAGATCAATATGGTAAATATGCTGAAGGGCAGGCTTGATAGGGTGACAGATGCAACCTTCCACGAAGGATTTTCATTCCCAGAAAGAAAAAACTCTGTTGCTACCCAAGTCATTTTAAATACACGGGAAGCCTAGATATTAAATCATGATGAAAAGTTAGGACGCCAAAACACTCAAAGCACTATCAAGCGGCTAATCCCGATGTCATGGAAATTTTGAAGACTATTAAACTTAACGCTGCGCGAAACATGGGGAAGAACCTTTGGCGCGTCTTTCCGCTAACTAGACCCTATGATTCGGTAGAGGATACGGCGTGGACAACCTGGAATTGTTTCGGTCTTTTTACCTGGACTATCCGCCGGAAACCCTTGTCTATGGGCTTTCCAAAAAATCCGAATCACTGATTCGGAAATCTTCACAGCAAACCATGGCGCAGTCTTTCCCCTTATCATGGACGCACAGCCTTGTCACGCAATAAAAAATCCCTATTGAAAAAAGGCGCTTTGTCAGTGCCCACCGACAAAATGACTCCTGATGAGAAAATCAAGAATCCTTTTTGTTGGAATTAGACAATGATTTCACTTTCGTGGGTAGGCTGCGTCGGCTGCGAATTGATGACGAATGGTTTCGTGTGGACCTACTGCTATTTCATCGCCGATTGCGATGCTTAGTAATTATCGACCTCAAATTAGGACGTTTCACGCATGCCGATGCGGGACAGATGAACGTCTATCTGAACTATGCCAAAGGGCATTGGACCCAGCCTGATGAAAACCCGCCCGTTGGCATAATTCTCTGCACAGGAAAAATATTTTTCGAGCGGCAGATTTCGTGACCTTTCAGTTATCCGGAAATTCCGGATAACTGCGGGAGATGAGTATTTCGAGGAATTGCTCGGACACATCCGGGGCATCCGCTCTTCGGAAAAGATCTTTTGGGAAAAAATGATCGAGATCTACGCCACCAGCTTCAACTACGATACCAATACCGAAGAGATCGAGACCCTGAATCGGATTGTGACCGCCTACCTGGAATTCGCCGAACTTTAAGCTCGGAATCGCAGGCCCATGAACATACAGGAATGAATTGTCAAGCTCGATGATTTTCTCAAACTGGGTGAGCGTGACATTTTCAAGCGTTTAGAAACCAAAATGCCGATAAACAAGAAACGGAACAAGCCGAAATAAATGTTTGTCTACTGGGTCAAAACGTATTTTGCAGCCCTTGCCCCTCTCGGAACCAGTATGGGCAGGCGTTCACAAAAGTTCTTCGAGATAGCTCAGCAAAAATTTCGAGAAGCAAGTTCCACAATCAGGTAGGTTTAAAACAGAAACAACCTCTCAAGTTAAGATTCACGAATACCTTAAAGCACCACAATTGAAAATGGAAAAAATTACAATACCAAGCCTTGACTACTGCTTATTTGTGCACTATACTTACCTGTAAGTATGAACGCGCTTTCCCCATTTGAACGCATCCGAAAATTGAACCCCGCAGGCCATGAATTTTGGTCGAGCCGGGAATTTGCACAAGTGTTGAACTACACCGATTACCGGAACTTTGAGGCGGTAATCGAAAAAGCACGCGCTGCATGTTTGAACAGTGACCATCGAATTGAGGATCATTTTGTTGACACCACCGATATGATCGAAATCGGAAAGGGTGGAAAGCGCGCACTTCGATCTTTGATGATGTCCCATTACGCATTTTACCTAATTATTCAAAACGCCGATCCTGCCACGGAAGTCGTGGCCTTGGGTGGTGCCATGCCAGTAAATCTGCTAAGTGCTGAAAGCGTCAAAAAGTTGGAGGCTCGGCCAAAAAAATTCCTGCGTAATCAATGAATACGGAATTAATTCAAAGAATCAAGGCTGCCGATCCTTTTCGTTACAAGACGGAGATAACCACCATCGACACAGCCCATAGCAAAAATTGTATGCGTTCTATGGCATAACATGACCACCCCTTCCTTAAGCATCTTCATCCCAGCCTACAATGCCGCTACAACCCTCGCCGCGGTTGTGGATCGTATTCCAAAAAACCTCTGGCCCAATATTCTAACCGTCAACATAATCAACGATGGCAGCACCGATCAAACCGCCTCCCTTGTCCTCTCACTGGTGGACAAATACCCAAAACTGAAATTGCACAGCTTCAATCAGAACCAAGGCTACGGCCACGCCGTTCGCCATGGACTAGACTTATGCCGTGCAAGCGGCAGCGATTATTCCGCCTGCATCCATGCCGATGGCCAATATCCACCCGAGTTCCTACCGCAGTTTCTGGACTACATGCAAACCCACCAAATCGACCTCCTCCAAGGATCCAGGCATAAATCGGGAACAGCTCGGGACGGAGGCATGCCCTTGTACAAAATCATCGCAGGGCAGGCTTTGACCTGGTTGGAAAACCGCTGCTTCGGCCTTGCGCTCACCGATTACCATTCAGGCTATCTGGTTTATAGCCGGCGCGCAATCTCTACCATTCCATTTTCGGAATTGAGCGGCTATTTCGATTTTGATTTGGAGGTTATCGCCTCGGCCGTTGCTATGGGGTTAAAGGTGGGGGAATTGGCGATACCGACACGCTATGCTGGGGAAAAGTCCCATTTGCAACCGATCCGTTATGGATTTCGGGTACTAGGGGTATTGTATCGTTACCTAAGGGGCCGATATGCACAAAGGCCAGTAGCAAGGAAGTCACTTTGACAACACCTAAAATCAGAGCTGCCTTATGCTCCAATGAAAGTATGCACATCGACCGCGTCTATGCGCAAGGCCGTCGGGAGCGGTTGCAGGCTCTAACCGAATTGCTTCCTGAAACCGTTTCCAATTCTAATTTTGCCAGCTTGGCGGATCGATTGCAAAATGTAGATGTGATTTTTTCCACATGGGGGATGGATGCGCAGTTGGCGGAAAAGATTTGTGCGTTGCCAAATCTTAAAGCCTTTTTTTATGCGGCCGGAACTGTGCAGCATTTCGCGCGGCCGCTTCTCAATCGCGGTGTGACCGTGGTCAGCGCTTGGGCCGCCAATGCCGTACCCGTGGCCCAGTTCACGCTTGCGCAGATTCTGCTTTCGCTGAAAGGGTATTTTCGGAATGCGAGGGAAACGCGGCTACCCGCGAACCATGGCCGGGCTGTTGAGGTCCATGCATCGGGAATTTTCGATGCCACTATTGCGTTACTGGGATGCGGTATGGTCGGTAGAAAGGTCGCCGAATACCTGCGTCCATTTGGACTTAAGGTTATCGTGTACGATCCCTTTCTCACCCAAGCTGAAGCAGATTCACTAGGTGTGGAAATCGTCTCGCTGGAAAAAGCATTTAGCCACGCGCAGGTTGTAAGCAATCACTTGGCCGATCTTCCCGCTACCCAAGGAATTCTTTGTGGCCGACTCTTTGCCACCCTGCCAAGGAACGCCACCTTTATCAATACCGGCCGTGGGGCGACAGTCGTGGAATTCGAACTTGCGGAAATCTTGTCGAAGCGGCCGGACCTCACGGCGCTGCTTGATGTGACCTATCCGGAACCGCCTCCGGCCGATTCTCCTTGGTATTCCTTGGAAAACTTGCATTTAAGCTCGCATATTGCCGGATCCCAGGGGCATGAAGTGTTGCGCTTGGCGGATTATTGTCTGGATGAATTTGAAAGGTGGCGCCGAGGCGAACCGTTAAAATATTGTGTGACTCTGTCGATGCTTGAGAAGATGGCTTAATTCTTGGTACAATACGGCATGTTCAAACGGGAACGCCGGTACCTTCATGTCGTGGCATAATTGGATGCAGGGTAAGCCTCCTAATCTTTGGAAGCCAATGGCCTTATCGATTTTGCTAACCGGCTGTTTGTTTTCCGGTGATGGGGAAAAGGAGACGCGGCGTCAAGCCGCATTACATGAAACGAGGCTGATTGGCGCCTATTCATTGGTCGATTATCTTATTGAATACGCGGATGGTCAGAAATATACGCCCGCCATTATCAGCATTACCGGCACGCTATCGATCACGGCCGATGGCAGCTACTTGGAGCGAATCTGGGTGGCAACGACTCCAACAGCTACAGATACAAAGGGGAAAATCACCAAGGTGGAGCTGATTGGAAGTGGTAACGCTAAGGGTTCCATTACACTGACATTGGATCAGGTTGATTCGTCCCAAACCAGTACCGGAAACTATTCCTTTCGCTCCGATACCTTGGTGCTAATTATCGCGGTTCCCAAAGAAAGGGATGCCCTTAAAAAAGGATACACGGAAACCATTTTTTGGTTGCCCGATTCACTACCGAAGCTTTAATGCATTGCCAAGGCTTTACCACACGCCCACATAGTCGGGATGCACTAAATTCCATTCCTTGGAATAGGTGTGAATGCGGTTTGTGGCCACCATTGCGCCTTCTGAATTTCGAGTGAACAAATCGCCACCCACAAAACTCCACGCCAAAATGCCTCCTTCCAGATTCTCGGATTTGATGCCCTGCCTGGCCAATGTCTCGGCGTATTTTCCGCTGCGAAACCCAATGGTGCAGTAGACGACGATCCGTTTGGCAGAAGGAATCCCTTTGCGAAATTGCTGTGCGAATTGAAAAGTGGACATCGCGTGGGGTAACATGGAGATTTCCTGCTCCTTGGGTTGCCGAATATCGATGAGAACCAGATTGCTATCGTCGATTATTTTTTTCAAGTCCACGGCTTTTAAAACCGGTACGTGGATTTCCTGGGTGGCCTTGGCGTACTCCACCCGCAAGCGGGCCTCGATTTTTTCCGATCGCGACAGCCCTTGCGCTTGGCAGGGGGAGGTGGCCAACACCCCCACTAAGAGGAAGGGCAAAGAAAACAGGGTAACTTGGAAATTGCCCATGATATTAATTGCCCATGACTTTACTTGCCCCGTTAATGCAAGTCGATTTTACGACTTGGTCGTGTCGGCGGGAACCGGGACTGGAATCGGATTCACAGCCGAAGGCGCTGGTGCTGGCTTTAGCGCTTCCTTGAAGCTTATTTTGCCTTCTTTGATCTGCATGATGGTAGCCGGTTTGATGGCGTTGCGGTTTTCATCCAGTGAGATGGAGCCTGTCACGCCATTGAAGACTTTGGTATCTGCCAGGGCCTGCCGAATATTATCCGGGGTAGGGGCGGGCGCGCGCTTGATGGCATCAAATAGGAACATGGCACCGTCATAACCCAAGGCGGCCATGGCATCGGGAATCTCACCCGGGTAAGTGGTTTTGAAGTTTGTGACGAATTGTTGCAACAAGGGATTCGGATCTTCCACGGCAAAGTGTGTGGCAAAATAACAGTCGTTGAGGGATGTTCCGCCGATTTCCAATAGCTTGGAGGAATCCCATCCGTCGCCGCCAAAGAGGGGTACGGTGATTCCGAGTTTGCGGGCTTGCAGGGCAATCAATCCGACTTCGGTATAATATCCTGGAATAAATATCGCCGAGGGATTTTTGCTTTTTAAGGAAGTCAATTGAGCGGTGAAATCCTTGTCGCCTTGGCTATAGCTTTCTTCTGCCACTACTTTACCGCCCAACTTCAAAAATCTTTTTTCGAAATAGCCCTTAAGCCCCACGGAATAATCCGTTTTCACGTCGAAGAAAATCGCGACATCTTTGATCGCAAGACTGCTGGCTGCGAAATCGGCAAGTACTTCACCTTGGAACACATCCGTGAAGCACACGCGAAAAATACAATCCCCAACTTGGGTCACCTTAAAATTCACCGATGAAGACGAAAGCATAGGGATGCGACTGGCTTGGCAAACGGGCGCGGCAGCCAAACTGTTGGAGGATGCGGATCCGCCCATGACGACAACGACCCGGTCTTTATTGATCAATTTCGTGACCACGGTTTGGGCTTCTTCAGGCTTGCCTTGATCGTCTTCCAAGACAATGCGGATGGGCCGTCCGGCAATTCCGCCTGCTTTGTTTATTTCGGTCAGGGCCATTTTAATACCCTTGGTTTCACTTTGCCCAAAGGTGGCAATGGATCCGGTCAAGGACGCAAACTGACCAACCACGATTTCTTCCGCCGCAGGGACGGCAGCCTCTTGTTTCTTATTGCATCCGGAGAGACAAAGTGCCAAAACAGGTAGGAGCCAAATCAAGAATGCCACTGGAACCTTTCTGGGTCGGTTGTTTTTGTGACCGAGCCCTGTGTATATATCGCCATTGCCTGAGGGTACTCCCCAGCCAGAATAGTCCACGGCTTTTCATTTAATCCACGGACAACAAGTGTAAAATAGTTTGCCGTAGAGCTAACCCCGAGATATTTTTTTAAAAATCAGGAAATCGGCGGCTCGGTTTAATTGCCGATGGGCCGGTTGCGTCCGGACAAATCGAAATCGGATCCGCTTGAATTCCACCATCGCCACACCTCTCCAGGGAAAATTAATCCGTGATCGGATTTACGACTAGTGCTGGCGGGTCTGGTGAGATAGGGCAGAACCGCTATGCTATTGCTCTATTTGGACACACGGACCCAGTCGAAAGACGTCTCGGCGGGAAGAAAGGTATTGTCCGTGATGGGCCAGTTTCCGTCCCAGCCACCCATTTGGGTGTACAAAATCAGGTATTGCGCCGTCAGTTGACTGATGCTGGCGGCATCCGCGTACTTGGCCCGCTGCACACCGTCTATTTCCCACACGATGGAATCGGGTGTCCATACCACCGCGTAGTTATGGTAGGCGAGCGAGTAATCGAAAGTGCCGTCCCATTGCTTGGAGCTAAATTGGTGCGTGGCGGTGCTATTGCCCCAATGGTAGGTCATATAAATACGCTGGGGAAACAGGCCCAAGGTTTCAAAGATATCGATTTCCGGTGGCCAACCGCCTGCATCCGGCAAAGTCCAAAAGGCGGGCCAAATGCCTTTGCCTTTCGGCATTTTAGCGCTGGCCTCGATGCGGATTTTTCCGCCGTAATTATTAGGATGAAACGCATGCTTATGCTGTGATTCGATGCCGCCGCTGGTGTAGGCATAGGTTCCGCTGGTTTGCAACTTTGTGGTAATGACGAATTTTCCGGACCGGATGGAAACATTGGCCGGTAGAAATTGCGCATAGTCTCGGCCGTTATCGGATATGTTCCAATCCTTTGTGCTGAGCGAATCGAAGTTGTCCTCGAATACAGTTTGCCACGCGGCGTGCGCTACGCCGATAGCCATGCAACCCAGGTACAGGCAGAAATAAATCGGATAAAAAGCACCTCGCATAGCCGCACCCCTTTCCATTTAATCCATCAACGACAGCAGTAAAATAGTTTGCCACCGACCTAACCCTGAGGTATTTTTAGTAAAATTGGAAACAATAGGAATTGGGCAGAAAAGGATCCTTATGAAAATCAAGCGCATTTCAATATTCAAGGTCGAACTTCCCCTAGTGGAAGGGCAGTACAACTGGTCAGAAGGTAAAAGCGTCAGCGCCTTTGATTCTACTGTCGTCAAAATGGAAACGGACGAGGGCATTACCGGGTACGGAGAAATCTGTCCCTTAGGTCCCGTGTACTTGCCTTCCTTTGCCGCCGGTGCCAGAGTGGGAATAGGCGAAGTGGCCCCCCATTTAATCGGAGAAGATCCCTTGCAGGTTGGTGCCATCAATCTCACCATGGACCGCGCCCTAAAAGGCCATGCCTATGTGAAATCGGCTTTGGACGTGGCTTGCTGGGATATTTTGGGCCAGAAAGCCGGAGTGCCAGTTGCCGTATTGCTCGGCGGAAAATTCGGTGAATCCGTACCCTTGTATCGCGCCATTTCCCAAGACACACCCGCCAACATGGCCGGCAAGGTCAAGGGGTACAAAGCGGAAGGCTACAAGAAATTCCAACTCAAGGTCGGCGGAAATCCCGACACGGATATCGAGCGCATTAAAATGGTTGCCCAGCAATTGGATGATACGGATACCCTGGTGGCCGATGCCAATACCGGATGGTTGATGCATGAAGCCCTGCGAGTGGTCGCCGGAGTGCAAAACATTAAAGTGTATATCGAGCAGCCCTGCTTATCCTATGCAGAATGCCTGTCCGTCCGTCAGCATACGTCGCTGCCTTTTGTACTCGATGAATGCATGGATGATATCCACGGGATTATGAAAGGCGCTCAGGACAAGGCCATGGACGTGGTCAATATCAAGATCAGTAAGCTAGGTGGACTGACCAAGGCCAAGCAGGCCCGTGATCTGTGCGTGTCCTTAGGGATAGGCATGACCATTGAGGATACTTGGGGCGGCGATATCGTAACAGCGGCTATTGCCCACCTTGCGCACAGCACGCCCACCCGATTCATGTTTTCCAGCACGGACTTTAACAGCTATGTGACCAAGAGTATCGCTACCGGTGCTCCTAAGAGAATCGCAGGCCGAATGAGTGCGGGGGACAAACCTGGACTTGGCATTCAGCCCATTGTGGCTGCACTTGGGGATGCTGTAGGCGTGTTTGGGTGATAATTTTTACCGCTGCCACTCTCCGTTGACCATGCGCCAAATCGCCAGGAAGCCAATTGTCGGGCGTAGGTGTCAGGGAAGTTCTGCGGATTTTTCAAACTGCACCGCCAAAACTTTTTTGTAGAACTTGTTTGTGGCAATCCAAATAAGCAAAATCAGCATAATTATTGTGGCCGAATAATCGACAACCCTATACTGGAATTCTTCAAAAAAACTTTTCCATGGAAACGCTGCATTTTCAAAATAGGCATGCATCATGGTAGGTGGAGATGGGAAAATTGGGATTTGCCCAAAACTTCCAACTGTGTAGTAAAAGCCTACGGAAATCAAAAAATATGCGGCGACCAAAATCAAGCGGAGTTCATATCTCCTTCCTTGGTTATCGGTTTCCAAACGGGTCCGATACGGTTGTCTTTTAATCGTATGGTTAATTC
Source organism: Fibrobacteria bacterium (assembly GCA_043766615.1). GTDB lineage: Bacteria > Fibrobacterota > Fibrobacteria > UBA11236 > UBA11236 > Chersky-265. The sequence continues at coordinate 14,355 of JAYUHW010000404.1, forward strand.
CGTAGAGTGAAATTCCGGAAACCAGGACAAGGAAAGCAATATTTCCGAGGGCCCTTTTTTGTGTAAGCGCTTCCGAAAAATATCCAAATCCGTTCAGCGACAATGCGGCTAGGAAAATCCCGAATAGGGGTAATATGGACCAGAGGGAAAGAAATCGAAAAGTGGAACGAGGCACCAAAGGGGCTCGTTGCAGGGAATCTTTGGGAATACGTATCCGAACCTTTTCTTCAATTTTTCCAAAATAGAGTGCAAGGGCAATTAACAGCAATACAAAAACAGGTATGTGAACAGCAAATAAAAGCCAGTTAGAGCTGGCTAATAACGCAATCACCAATAGCACCATGGAAATTAATCCTGCTGCTCGAAGCGGCGTAAGTGTAACTTTAGCATTCGCGGCTATGAATTCCGGGTTGGAAAATACCCAAGTTGGATTTCGGGATAGCGTTCGTTGTCTTTCGGCCTGAACCATCTTTGGCCCGGCCACCATAAATGTGAGAATCATCTGCGAGCTATACAGGACTGCTTCTACATAGAGATTCATTCGACTTCCCTTTGTTTATGGTTTTTAAAAGTACGGTGGAATATTTCTTGGAGATTGTCGGCAGAAAGTCCGCGGTTTTTCCAATAGGATAGGAGCTCTTGAATTTGTTCAGCCGCCGCCTTGTCCATCGTTTCTTTGAGGTTTGGTTGCGCATTAGCATGGACAAAGGTTCCCCGTCTGCCCGCTGTGTGGATGATTCCGTCTTTGTCCAGTATTTGATAAGCCTTGGCCACAGTGGCAGGGTTCACTTCCAAATCCAAGGCCAATTGCCGAATGGGCGGAAGGGGATCACCAATGGCTAATTCTCCACCGGCGATGGCCTTGCGTATTTGCAGTACGATTTGCTCGTAAACCGGGAGGTACGAGCGCGCATCAATTTCTATCATATTGTACTAGTTCAATATAGTACAAAACTTTCAAAAAGTCATCTTTTTCGACGGCTAGACTAGAATTAGGCCCTCAAGGAAATTTTTACCGCTGCCATTCTCCGTTGACCATCCGCCAAATTGCCAAAGGATTCTGTATTTGCAATTCGGGCGGCAGCATTGAATCCGGTAGGTTTTGGTAACAGGCTGGGCGCGTGAAACGGTATATAGCCGGCGTGCCCACTGAAGTAAAATGGGGGAAGGTCGTGGAGGGGAAAGGCCCGCCATGATACATGGAAGGACAAACCTCGACTCCGGTGGGAAAACCATTAACGATCAAACGGCCGACCTTTTGTTCTAGAATAGAGAATAAGGCTCGATGCGCGGCGAGATCCGCGTCCGTACCGTGCAGGGTGCCGGTGAGTTGGCCCGTCAACGATTCCGCCAAGGCCAACATTTCCTTTTCGTTTTCGCAAACAACCAGAACAGCGGCGGGTCCAAAAATTTCCTCGCCAATTTCGGGATGGTTTAGAAAGTCTTTTCCGGTGGTGCAAAGCCAGGCTGGCGGTGCTTCGGAATCTGGATGAGCACCCTTGGATTCGCTCAGGTACAGGGTCTTTACGTAAGGATGTCCGGTTCGTTCCTTTAGCGCTCCTGCGTACCCTTGTTTGATGGAGGGATGCACCATGGTGCCTGTGGCAACTTTTTGCAGGTGCGCGGTCACCGCTTGGGCAAAGGCATCGGTAGCCGGGCCTTTCAGCGCTACTACCATGCCTGGGCAGGTGCAATTTTGACCCACTCCCATGGTAAGTGAAGCCGTGAAATTTTCCGCGATTGTCGCTCCTCGGCTTTGCAAGGCTTCGGGCAATAGGAACACGGGATTGGTAGAGCTCATTTCCGCATAGACGGGGATGGGTTCGGGTCGGGCACTGGCCAAATCGAACAACACGCGTCCGCCTTTATACGAACCCGTGAAACCCACCGCCTTGACATGTGGATTTGTCACCAAGGCAGCACCAATGGCATGGGAATCTGCGTGGATTAGGGAAAATACGCCGTCTGGCATGTCAGTTTTTTTTGCAGCCTCCAGAATGGCTTCCGCGTAGATCTCGGCAGTACCGGGATGGGCCTTATGCGCCTTAACAAGTACCGGACAACCTGCGGCCAATGCGGAAGCGGTATCACCACCGGCGGTAGAAAAGGCTTGGGGAAAATTGGATGCGCCGAACACGACTACTGGGCCGATAGGAATTTGATATTGGCGCAGATCGGGTTTGGGAATGGGTTTGCGATCGGGAAGGGCCGTGTCTACGCTGGCTCGTACCCAAGAACCCTCTCGCAGTAAAGCTGCGAACTGCCGCAATTGGCCTACGGTACGGTCCCGTTCCCCAATAATTCTCGCGGGAGGATAGGCCGTTTCTTGCCCCAATCGCGTTAACAAGGCGGCTTCCCTGGATACGACAGCATCGGCGATGGCCTCTAGAAATTCTGCGCGGCGTTTGCCGGGAAGAATTCTGTAACTACGAAAAGCGTCGGCGGCCTTTTGACAGGCTGTGGCGATTTCCTCAGCGGTAGCTGCCTTAAAATGACCAGGAAGAAGTGCACCCGTCGTCGGATCTATGGCTTGAAACATGGCGTTGTCCTTCATTTTATTTAGACTGTATGGAAAGCTTGGGCCTATTGGCAATGGCTTGCCGCACGATACTCAAAATTCTTTCGCGTTCTTCGCCTTCCAACTTAAGCCGAGGGAGCCGGACATTTTCCGAACCATAGCCGCATTCCTTGGCGGCCAGTTTGATGTATTGCACCAGTTTGATGGAGGTGTCGAGATGAAGGCAAGGGGTGTACCAGCGGTAAACGTCCAAAGCTTCTTTATACCGTCCAGCCGTGGCCAAATCCCATAGCAATTTATTCTCGGCGGGAAAAGCGGATACCAATCCGGATACCCAGCCCGTAGCCCCCAGAACCAGGGACTCCAAGGCCAAGTCATCGACACCGCAAAAGATTTGCAAGCGATCCCCCAGGGCATTGAAAATATCCGTGATGCGGCGAGGATTGTCGGACGCTTCTTTGACACATACGACATTGGGCTCGCGGGCCAGGACTTTGAGACAGTCCACGGTTACGTCCACGCTGTAGCTGGGAGGATTGTTGTATACCATTATTGGGAGGGAAGTGGACCGGGCGATGGTTTGAAAGTGGTGGATGATCTCCCGCGTGTCGGCCTTGTATGCCATGGAGGGCAACACCATCAGGCCATCTACACCAGCCGCTTGGGCATCCTTCACAAACTGTACACCACGAACCGTGGTCATTTCCGAAACTCCGGTCAGCACCGGCACTCGTCCTTTGATATGCTTGACGGCCGCCGTTAAAATGGCTTGCTTTTCCGAAGCTTCCAGGGAATTGTTTTCCCCGCATGTGCCCAACAGGATCATGCCGTGCACGCCGGCAGCCAGCATCACGTCGATATGTTCCAAGGTTTTTCCCATATCGATGGAAAGGTCATCTTTGAAGTGGGTTAAGGCTGCTGGGTAAACGCCCCGCCATTGAGTCGATGACATATAATTCTCCTTGTGCCCGATTTCGGGGATGTTTGGGAGAGAAAATCTACTCAACTTCAGCAGGGCTGTCCTCTTTTGTAGGCAAGATTTGAAGTCATTGCGTCAAAAATTGTGCTAGTTTTCCAGGGAATTCAGGAGGCAGTATGTCAGCAGGTAAAGTGGATGGTTTTTTTCCAGAGAAATTGGAAGTGATCGATTCGCATACCGGCGGTGAACCGACGCGGATGGTGGTATCTGGTTGGCCGCAACCCTTGGGACAGGATATGCAAAGCCGCCTCCAGTTCATGCGCGAAAACCAGGACTCTTTGCGCCGCGCGGCTATATGCGAACCGCGTGGGCACGATGCTATCGTTGGTGCCTTGCTCACTCCGGCCGTAAATGCCGGATCGGTAGCGGGAGTGATATTCTTTAACGATGTCGGGTACTTGGGGATGTGTGGACACGGTATGATCGGAACTGTGGCCACCCTCAAATTTATGGGGAAGATTTCTGAAGGCTCTTTGCGTGTGGACACACCTGTCGGCACTGTGGCCGCAACCTTGGATGCCGAAGGGCATGTCTCGATAGAAAACATCGCAAGCTATCTCTACCAGGATAAAGTGGCCGTGGACGTTCCTGGTGTGGGTAAGGTGGTCGGTGATATCGCGTATTCCGGCAATTGGTTTTTCATGGTGGAATCCACACCCATTGAACCTCGCATGGAAAACTTGGACGCCTTGATGGTCTACACTAAAAAAATTCGCATTGCATTGGAAGCGTCTGCAATCACCGGACCTCTGGGTGAAAGAATCGATCACATTGAAGTCTACGGCCAACCTCTCCATGCTCAGGCCCACAGCAAAAACTTTGTGCTATGCCCCGGGAGCGCATATGACAGGTCGCCCTGCGGCACAGGAACCAGCGCCAAGATGGCATCGTTATATAAAAAGGGAAAATTGGCATTGGGAGAAAAGTGGATTCAGGAAAGCATTACCGGTTCCATTTTTGAAGGACGTCTCCTGCAAAGGGGCCAAGATCTGATTCCCGTGATTCGTTCCACCGCGCATGTGGTGGCTTCTTCTACCCTATACTTCTCGCCTTCCGATCCTTTCCGAATGGGAATTTCGAATGCGGTATGAAAGCGATATCCTCATCATCGGTGGGGGAATCGTAGGGGCTGCGTGTGCGTGGACCTTACAGCAAGCGGGCCAAAAGGTCATCGTGCTGGAGGCCAAGCATCCCGGTACCGGCGCAACCGGGGCCTGCATGGGCCATATCGTAACCATGGATGATAGCGAAGCGCAAATGCAGCTGACTGCCTATTCCCGAAGTGAATGGGAAAAACTAGCGCCTTCACTTCCGCCGGATTGTGAAGATGAACTGGCCGGAACATTGTGGGTAGCCGCGGATGATGAAGAAATGGATGCAGTGTTACGCAAGGCAAAATATTATGCCGAACATGGCGTGGAAACGGAAGTTCTAGATGCAGCAGCCGTTGGCCGGTTGGAACCCAATCTCAGACGGGGACTTACCGGAGGCTTGCGAGTGCCCGGCGATCGGGTGGTATACGCCACCAATTGTACGAATTGGATGTTGCGGCAAGTGGATGTGCGGCCCCATTGCAAAGTGACGAACCTGGAAGCGGGCGGTGCGAGAGATAGCGATGGAAACACGTATAAGGCACGGGCCGTGGTGCTGGCATGTGGGGCGGAATCCGTGAATCTGTTGCCGGAACTTCCGATTGAACCGCGCAAGGGGCATCTCTGCATCACTTCCCGATATCCCGGTTTTTGCCGCCACCAAATCGTGGAGCTCGGATACTTGAAATCTGCGCATCAAATGTCCCAAGAATCCGTCGCCTTCAATTTGCAACCGCGACCCAATGGACAAATGCTGCTGGGCTCCTCACGGGAATTCGCCGGATGGGATAATTCCATCAATCCAAAAGTTTTGTCAAAAATGATTGCGCGCGCATGCGAATACATGCCGAGCATGGCCGCATTACAAGTGCTACGCACATGGGTGGGTTTTCGGCCTGCCACTCGCGACAAATTGCCTCTGGTGGGTGCGTGGCCCGATCGGGAAGGTCTCTACATCGCCGCCGGTCATGAAGGTCTGGGAATCACCACCAGCATGGGTACGGCCCGGTTATTGGCCGCAGAAATTCTTGGCTTGACACCTCCCTTTGATCCCAAGCCCTACCGGGCAGGACGGACGTTTGCACAGGAAGTCCATGCCTGAGATAAGCCTAAAGATCAATGGACTCACTATCACAGTTCCGGAAAAGACTTCCGTGGCTGTAGCTGTTTACAAAAGTGGTGCGAAAGTTTTTCGTTCCTCCATCACCGGACAAGCCCGCGGGCCGGTTTGCGGCATGGGAATTTGTTACGAATGTTGTGTTACCGTAGATGGGTCGCCCTATATTCGCTCTTGTATGACTTTATGCCGAGAAGGAATGGAAGTGACGACAACATGAGAATCGTGGTGGTAGGGGCAGGGCCTGCCGGTTTGGCTGCGGCTGTGACTGCGGCGGAAAACGGCGCGGACGTTTGTCTGCTGGATGAAAACCCGCAACCGGGTGGACAAATTTGGAGACAAGGAATCAAGTCTGCTATACCTAAAGCGGCACAGCAATGGTTCCGTCGATTACATGCGCAGAAAATTGAATCCCATTTTGGGATGACTGTTGTCGGCGCGGAACCGGGAGGCGTGACGGCACTGACACCTGGGACGGGGACACGGAAATTTTCCTATGACTCGCTCATTTTGGCTACCGGAGCACGCGAGCTTTTTTTGCCGTTTCCGGGTTGGACACTTCCCAATGTTATGGGCTGCGGAGGTGCGCAGGCTTTGCTGAAAGCCGGTTGGCCGGTGAAAGGGCTGCGTCTGGTTGTGGCCGGATCGGGACCACTGCTTTTGGCAGTGGCTTCGGCTTTTAAGGACAAGGGCGCGAACGTAGTCGGCATGGTTGAACAGGCCAATGCCGGTTCTCTGATCCGTTTTGGAGCGAGCTTGCTCCAGCATCCGGAAAAATTGGGGGATGGCATGCGGTATGGATGGAATTGTTTTCCAACCGTGATGAAATCCGGAACGTGGATAAGTCGCGCGCGCGGAGAGCAACATGTACAGTCGGTTGTGGCCACCAACGGGCATCGCGAATGGGAATGGGAATGCGATGTGCTGGCATGCGGTTTTGGCCTCATTCCCAATACCGAATTGGCTGAATCGTTGGGATGTATTTTGGAAGCTGGACGAGTCAAAGTGGATGCGGAGCAGCGAACCAGCCAGTCAAATATCTATTCGGTTGGCGAGAGCACGGGTATTGGCGGCGAGAGCGTGGCACTTCTGGAAGGGGAGATCGCCTCCTTGTCCATTTTAAAATCTACCGCCTTGCCAAGTAAAATTCACGCACGCGGGCGCTGGAATGGATTCCAACGGGACCTGGAAAATTGTTTCCGGTTGCGCCCGGAAGTTCTCGGATTAGCGGAATCGGATACCGTCGTTTGTCGCTGTGAAGATGTCACTTATGGCAGTCTAAAGTCTTTGCCGGATCAACGCACAGCCAAGCTGTACACGCGTTGCGGCATGGGTCCCTGCCAGGGCCGCGTCTGCGGGCCTGCGTGCCGGGCCATGTTCGGTTGGGAACTCAACAAACCCCGTTGGCCATTGGTGCCTGTGGAAATGGGCGCTTTGCTTAGCTAGTTTTCCGGCATGCAAAAACCGGATTCCGTCCAAAACCCAGCGGTTGCAAAAGATTCCCCGCTCGCCGCCCGCATGCGACCCCGGACCCTGGATGAATTCATCGGTCAGGAACATATACTCGGAGCGGGGCGACTGCTTCGGCGCGCTATCCAAGCGGACCAACTCAGTTCCATTCTATTGTACGGCCCACCCGGCACAGGCAAGACCACCTTGGCTCAAATCATTGCCAATACCACCCGGGCCCGCTTCTTGGCAATCAATGCCGTCCTAGCAGGCGTTAAGGATATTCGCGAAGCCATTGAGACTGCACGCGAAGCCCGCCAGGAAATCCAGCAGAAAACCATCTTGTTTGTCGATGAAGTTCATCGCTTCAACAAAGCGCAGCAGGACGCGTTGCTGCCTCATGTCGAGAACGGGACCCTGACTTTAATCGGAGCCACTACTGAGAATCCCTACTTTGAAGTGAACAAGGCCCTGGTCTCGCGCTCACGCATATTTCAAATGCATGCTCTGGGGGCCGACAATATTCGCGCGGTAATACTAGCGGCTTTGGCGGATAAGGATCGCGGCTATGGCAGGCAGGCGGTGGAGATGGAACCGCAAGCCTTGGAGCATATCGTACGGGTGGCTTCAGGAGATGCGCGCAGCGCGCTCAATGCGCTGGAACTGGCGGTGGAAACCACTCCTGCTGGTGCGGATGGAATCGCCCGAATAAGTCTGGAAGTGGCCGAAGAGAGCATTCAGCGCCGGGCTGTGCTTTATGACAAGGACGGTGATGCCCATTACGACACCATCTCCGCCTTCATTAAATCCATGCGGGGTTCCGATCCGGATGCTTCCTTATACTGGCTTTCCAAAATGGTTTATGCAGGCGAGGATCCCCGTTTTATTTTCCGGCGCATGCTTATCCTGGCTTCGGAAGATGTGGGTATGGCCGACCCACATGCATTGGGAGTGGTTGCGGCCGCGGCGCAGGCTTTTGATTATGTCGGACTTCCCGAAGGTCAATTCCATTTGACCCAGGCATGTCTCTACCTGGCCACGGCTCCCAAAAGCAATACTGCCTTGGCCTATTTTGATGCGCTGGAATCCGTGCGCAGCGAGCAACAGGATCAAGTACCGGATCCACTTAAAGACAAGAGCCGCGATGGAGATGGGTTTGGCCATGGCAAAGGGTATTTGTATCCGCATGCTTACCGGGATCATTGGGTCGCGCAGCAGTACTTGCCCGGGGCCTTGCAAGGCAAGATTTTTTATCAGCCCAAGGATTCCGGATACGAGTCTACGATTCGCGAACGGGTTTCTCGTAATCGCGAGGCACAACTGGCGGCATTGGAAGTGGGGCAGACCTCACAAGAATGGGCGGATGTTTCCAAACCGCGAGACGGCAAAAATAAACGCGGAACTTCCTCTACTTGGCTGGATAGGGCGGCCAATCAGAGCAGCGACATATAGAAACAGGTTCGCGACGGAATTTTCCGTCAAGCAGGCCTTCAGCAGGATAGCCTCGTCCTTGACCTTAGCGGAGGAACCGGCTTTCTTACTTGGGAAGCCTGTCGACTCTGCCCTTCGGGTGGAGTGTGGGCACGTTGTGACGATGCGGAAAATCTCAAGCGCATGGAGGAATGGGCCGGCCATGTTGAAGCCTTGTCGCGTCCCAGCTTGCGGGTGACTACTGTAGAGGAGTTGCCGCTGGTATTGGCCAAGGAAACGGAAAGGCCACAGTTCGATGCATTTGTGGGCATGGATCTCATGCGCAAAACCCGTGATGCGAAGTCCTGGATACTGGGTCTACGCGCCTTTGCGGCTCCGGGCGCGACGCTAGTCTGGGCTGAGTCCAATTCCACCCGATCGCAAAGTTTTACGGCATTGCTTTCGGAAAAAAGTATCGACCCTTCCTTGCTTGCTAAAGTGAATGATTTGGAAATTGCGTGGCGAAGTAGCAAGCCAGAATCGCAACTGGAAAAATTGCAAAGCCAATTGACAAAAGAAACCGAATTCCGCCCCAGATTGGTTCCCGGTGACTTTACCGTTTTAAAACATTTTAGTCCCGCACAAATACGAACATGGTTCTCACCCGTTCAAGTGAAATCCAAAGATTCTTTTTTGTCCATCGTATCCGCAGAACTTTCGCGCGGCGAACAGGCCGCAATCGAGGCAGCACTACTGGATCTTTTTTCCGGTCCAGGTGTGCTATGGAACCAGAGTTATGATTTTTTGACTTTAGTGTTTAGCGTGTGGTAGTCGCACGGCTTTCCACCGTCGGGTGGATTACACCTTTGACTTTCCAACGCAGGGCATCGGCTACATGCCATTGGTAATAGCGCCTGCGCGTGGGATTCATGGGGGAATCGTCGATTATGGTTTTACAAGAATCCAGATATGCCTTCAGTGTTTTTATCGCAAAAGTAGGAGGCGACTCTCCTTCGCCCAAAGTGTCTTCGGTTTGATGCTTAAACCGTAGACCCTCGATCAAAACCGGGTAGTAAGCGTAATCCCTTAAATCAAAACTGGAATCTGGAGCCAATCGCTTTTCTGCTTTGGAGTTGATCAACGAGTATTGATAGCGGACCAAGTGACTGTAGCGCCTACTGGAAAAGTCACCCGTTCGAAAAGTCATGATGCGATTGGCTAATCTTTTCCCATTGGATTTTGTGTAGAAACTATCGGGATAAAACGACAATTCCTCATCGGTTTTGAGAAAAGTGTAATACGCATTTTGTGGAAAAGCTGTTTCCAGGCTATGAAAGATTTGGCGCTTTTCACGAACCAGTTCGTCGCCATAGGGCGAAAGAAATTGGATTAGAAATAGTTGGCTGGCAACGTTAGTATATTGTCCTTTGTAGGCGCTCATTCTTAAAGCGGTTAACCCCGGCTTCATGGAAACACTTCGACCGAAAATTTTTAAGGTGGCGCGCACAACCAGTGGTGCATTAGCGGCTGTACAATTAAATATACCCGTGCCTAAATAACTGTCGCGAATGCGGGAATCCTTTTTCCGCGCTCGTTCTAGGAGCTTTAAGGCTTGGAAACCATCGCTTAAGGCCTGGCTGGGATTTGAGTGGATTTTTAAAGTGGCCAAAAAACCTTGGATTCCACCTTCGATTAGCAGATAAGTAGGCTGCGTGCTCTCTTTATCCAAAAAGGATCGGCATAGATTAAGGCCTTGTTCCGCATCTTCTTCTATGTCTTGGCGCAGGTTTTTTTCTGCGTCCTCATCTTCAAAATCACCGTTCTGGAACCGCATCACATCTATTGCGATAGAGAGTAAATAACTGAGAGGGGGCAAGTGTTTGGAAACTTCTAGGCGTTGCAAAGTTGCGAGTGTTTTATGGGCCTTTTGCGGATTTCCAGAATAAGCTTCGCGCAATGCTTGATGGGACAACTCGTTTTGCTTGTC
>JAYUHW010000405.1:0-3513 GCA_043766615.1 Fibrobacteria bacterium
GGGCAAATGCTGGTCATAGCTATATGATGTACAGAGTCATGGGCGAAATGCCGATTGTGTCGCCAGACACTACTATGCAAAGAGGATTGTGGGGACATATTGTAAAAGGTGTGATGGCAAGCGAGGGTGTGGCTAAGGTAGCTTTTAAGGTGAACCTGACCAGTGAGCACCGAAATCAGTTCTACTTGCAAGTTGGAATTTCGGGCAATGCCAATGCCACCGTTCCAGAAAAAACCTATGACTTTTATCCGGCTTTTAATTATTCGGGCGGCGATTTGCCCGCTCAGGGTGCCGGCCTAAGTTCGAGCCTTGAAATCGGGCTTGACCTTTCCCTATTTCCACAATTCAATCCTAGTGCAGTCGCCAAATTCTGGTTGGTGGTAAAGACCAAAAAAAGCGCTGGCGTGCTCGATCGCCTGAGTTTGATGGATTATACGTCTGGTACTGCAAAGGAAACAGCCTATGAAAAAACAAGTGTTACCCTTGCGGATAGCTCCACCTTATATTTTCCGATCATCCGAGCTGCAACGGGTGTTACCCATGCATCCGGTGGATTGGAGCAGATTGGATTCCACTCCTACCAGCTTTCCGCCAACCACTTGACCTTGCCGGACAACACTGTTTCTTACCAGCTGTTCGACACACGTGGAAATAAAGTAAAACAGCTCGGACCCGGTGTTGGAAGCTTGGATATAACCGGGCTTTCCAACGGAATTTACATTGTCAAATCCGCCTACGGAAATTTCAAATTCGTAAAATAGGCGACACCTAGTCGTTACGCAAATTTAGACGTTCTGTTTGTTCACAAATGGAACGTACTTTTTATCTATCTATCCGGGATGGTAAGACCAGTATCATGTGGGTTATCAACCTGGATTACCACTGAAAGGAAAGAACACCGCCTGGATTGAAAATCAAGGCTTTTGAACCAGCCGCTGCCGCTGCACTGAATTGCAAAGAAATATTGGGTGTGAAATTGGTGCCGAAGACAATAGAACCTCCGTGATACACCCGGTAACCGCCCTCGTAAAGATTCGTCAAATCATAATTCGCCTTGGCATACATCCGGTCCGTGATCTGCCAGCCGATTCCGCCTCCGCCGGCGATGGTGTTGAGGTTCACGTTTTTGTAATAGGATTGGAGGGTGCCCTCCCACCATAGCCAGGCCAGGATAGGTCTTTTCGCTTCTAGGCCAAAGTTGTAATTGACATAGGTACCATCGCGACTGGAACTTGTCACCGCGGACAGCCCACCACCCACCGTTACGCTAAGACCCTTGGCGACTCTGCCATTTTCCGTATTGATATTGTTGCGCGTGAGTAAATACTTAAACAGTGGCGCGGGTAGGTAAGTCCATTCTAAATTGTCCGTAATGGACCAGGAGGGCAAGAGGGGGAGAAAACCAACCACCGCATCCGGGTCAAGATTCAGCTTTCCATTGTCGATATGAATAATGGTGTTTTGAAACAATTGTTCCTGCCACATTTTTTTCGGTAGGATAAGGGGCCGATCGATTTCTCGGATGGGATAACGCGCGGAGTCCGCGGTCCAAGCCCATGCCATTGTGGAAAGAACAAGTGGGACTACGCTTTTGATGAGGTTCATTTTCATTCTCCAATCGGAAGTGAAGGGTTGGTGTTGGAATCAACGGAGATGGAAGTAGGCAGGGAGTCTGGCTTGGAAGGGGAATGCAGGATGCGGATAGGGCCGCCCATGAAGTTGATTTCCACACCGGTAACCTTTTTACTGGTAGTGTCTTTTTTGCCAGAACGATAAATGGCGGATTCCGGATTCCCTACCTCTGAAGAGCCGCCGGCAATGGGCCCAGCATTAAGGCCACATTGAACGAGGCTGCCGGTTAACAGGGCAGGCAGAATTATACGTCCGACCCGGACGAGGAGACTTTTCCATCGGATTTTTTTCATAATTCTTTTTCACTGGTGGGATAGGTTTGAAAATTTATGTGGTAGACGCGTGTAGCCGGCGAGTCGGCGCGAATAATCTCGATCAATTTTTTCCTGAATGCTTGGATTTCAGATTTGACGGTGGCAAATCCCTGGTCCGACAATCCCGCCACAATACAACTAATGTCTCGTTCCTTGGCTGGACAACTTTCAAGGGATTCGACAGCCAAACCCATATTCCGCACGTGGAATTTCGCCACCGCTAAGTCTTTAACTTCCTCTCCGGAAGTGATGGATGCATCCGCTTGGACATAACCGGAATCCGTCTTGACCAACAGGCCCAACCGTAATAAAAGCCGCACGGATTCACGGGCCCTTCTGGGAGTGATGGCAGGCTTTAAGTGGCTCCCAAGAACCGCATAGTCTTCCTTGAAATTCAACAAAGTGACCAGTTCGCGGACGGAATTATGATACCACTGCGAATAAAATTCGAATTGATCCCGGGTAACCAATTGCGCCTTGCCGCGCTTATGGAAGCCGGCTAGAGATTTGAACCACCGATCTTTTTCGGCCCGGGACTTGGCTTGATTAAAAGCAACTAAGCCATCAAAATAGGCGAACGACTCGCCTTCCAGGCCCAGCGCCTTTGCTACCGAGAAAACTGAACTCTGGGAAATATTTTTCTTTCCGGCCATCACTTCATTGAAAAAGCTTTTTGACCGGAATCCTGCCTCCCAAGCCATTTTTTGGAAGGAAAAAGACTTATTTTTGGCCTTCTGGGCCGTTTAATAGGCTCTCAAGTAATCGCGATAATTAAGAAATTGAAAAACGTTTGGCATACTATTTCGAATCAAATATACCTTGGCCCACGTAAAAGTGGAATCAATATATGAAGATAAGCGTTCCTTTTTAGAGAACGATTGAATTGGCTGTGGTACGTCCTCCTTGGTGTGATAATGTTCGCCAAAAAGCCTTTCGTGCAACAAAAACAGCTAGACGAAGCTCTCGATTGAACTCATCGATACCATACTAGGAGTGGTCTACTATCCCAGTGGGATTCGCCGGGTGAGACCTTCCATCTCACCTGCAAAAAAATAGGTGGGCTCCTAAAAATCCCACCCTCGGTACTGCCTTAATTTGCCGTGTTTGCTCTATTTATCTGGAATATGCGTTCCATGGATTATCGTGAAGAAATTTGCCGATCAATTGAGGGGAAAAACCGGAGGTTTCCATCAACGGTACAAATACTCGGGCGATGTGATCGTATCCCTGAATTTCAAATCCCGCTGGAAAAGCCGGGTCGTACCAACCACAATCTTGACCGATTATGATTTGATCTTCATAACCATTATGCACCAAATCCTTGATTAGCGCCAACTGCCTGGCATCGTTGTTGTCTCCATTGAGCCAACCAGCCCAAAATTTGCTTCCGATAAAGTCGCAACTGATGTAAGCGCCTTTAGCCGCTGCGGCCATCAGGTAGCTTGGGTCATCCGTAAATGCGGTGTAAGGCGCATGGACCCAAACGAAACGATCCGCGCTGCACCCAAAACTTTCGAAGGCATCAATGACATCAAGCGCCACTTTCCCTTGTAGAATATGGCTCGCT
>JAYUHW010000406.1:0-4253 GCA_043766615.1 Fibrobacteria bacterium
GTACTCGGGGATGAATAGATAGGTCACCTTTTCCAGACCCAGTTCTAGAAAAATAGCCTCAGCCTTTCTCAGTCGCGACAAATGAAAGGGCGTGGCATCATGCATGGAGATCAGAATTTTAAGCGGCGGAGTCACAGGCATGAATTCAATATCCCTGGCATTAAAAGTACTCGGCGGACTTTACCATATTCGCATAGTAGGTCACCATTCGTTCCACGGCATCGTCCCAGGAGCCATAGCTTTGGGCCAATTCACGAGCCTGGGCGGAATCGACGGCGCGCTCTGCGGTCCTGGCCGCTCCCAGGGCACGTAAAAAATCGGCCAGATCCTCCTGCTTAAAAATATACGGCGATTTCGCTTCGCGCAACATTTCTCCAGTGCCGGCGGCATCCGGTCCTACCACTACCAGGCCCCGGGCCATGGCCTCCAGTACACCCAGACCAAAAGTTTCAAAGGGGCCGGGAGCCATAAGAATATCGTGCGCATCATAAACGCGACACACCTCGTCCTGTCCTTCTAAAAACCCGAGATAGCTAAAACGCGGATGCTGAAAAGCCAGGAAGCGATCGGCAAAGCCGCCCCGTCCCATTACGGATATTTCCACGTTAGCATCCGCCAGCAATTGGGGCAATGCATTTAGGACCAGTTCAATTCCCTTTTCCCTGTCCAGACGCCCTGCATACAGAATGCGATTATTTTTTCCCTCACGAATCGGAAGTGGGTCTAAAAACCGCGCTGGCACTCCAAAGGGCAGGTACGCAAGATGTGGAATTCCCTTTTTGGACAAGCGGCCTTCCATGGTTCGCGACGCTACTGCCGTGACTTCATATCCGGTTTGCATTTGATAAAAAAATCGCCCACCCAAGTGCACCAGAATGCGCTTCAAGAATTTAAATCGCCCACGACGCGCCCAGGGTTCCAGGTAACTTGGAACAGGATCACTATGGTAAAAGGAAACCAGCAGGCCTTTATAAAAACCTGATTTTTTGAGTGCCAGGCAAAATAAACCTGTAAGCCACGGATCTCCCGCTTCCAGAACATCCGGTTTCAATATCCGGATCCACTGGAAGATGCGCCAGTAATCCAGCAGAATCCGATACCCGGAAGGATCGGCGGTTGCTGCTGGGCCAAATACTTCCACCAAATGGACCTGCGGGCTAATATCTTGGACGTGATATTTGGAACCTGGATAGATCAAATAATACTGATGTTCGGGACGATTTTTAAACCAAGCGATTTTGGCCTGGTGATACGTACGGATGCCGCCGGCTTTGGGTGAAAAAAAAGTGTTGATGTCCAGGAAGATCACGTTTGGGTTCCGCCTCCAGAACCTATTTAGCAATCGCTCCCTCACTTCGACAGGCTGCAAAGCCCTCCACAAAGCGGTTACCTCCGTACTCGCTGGGGATTATTTTTATGTTTCCTTTGCATGGAACCCAGCGAAACCCGGAACTATCGGCCTCACGGCCAAATGGCCCCAGCCGGTATCCTTCGATTTCTCTGCTTATTCGTGCTGGAAGTCCTGATAAACACCCCTAGACTGATTAAGTTGCGGCGAGCCTATCGGAGAACGGAACGGAAACGCGGCCCGGAGCCGGTTGTAGCCTGCGTAGGCGATAATTTGGATGAGGTCAATGGCATCGCCATTTCTTCCCGTATCATGCTGCGAAAAATGCGCGCACGAGGCCATGCCATCTTCTTATTTGGCGTTGCATTTCATACGCGAGCACCGCGCGTGGAAGAGGACGACCACAGTGTCATCCTGGCACCGGGACGCTATTCCATGGACCAGGCCGGATATCCAGCCAGTGAAGTAGCGCTGATGCGTTTTAGTCATTTCCTGCGATTCTTGGAACAACATTCCATAGACATGATCGAATTGCAAACGCCGGGTCCCGTATCCATTCTTTGCTTGTTGGCAGCTAAGTTTATCGGCATTCAAACGCTGAGCCATTACCGTACGGATATTCTCACCTATTCAAAACTACTGGTTGACAATCGGGCCGCTGTTTGGGGCATCAATACCACAACCAAAATCGTAACCCACTGGGCTGGACCCGTGATTACCCCTTCCCTCGCCTACAGCGCCAAGGTCAAAGAAATGGGCGTACCCTCTGAGAGAATCTTTAAACTCCCACGCGGAGTCGATTTTCAAAATTACCACCCTGACAAAGCTGGGAACGGAGTTTGGCAAAGCTTGAACCTTCCTGCCTCAGGAATAAAATTGTTGTATGTGGGACGCATTTCGCGTGAAAAAAATCTGGCGCGACTGGCTGAAGCCTATACCGACCTCGCCAAATCACAGCCAGATGTAAGTCTGACAATTGTGGGTGAGGGCCCCTATCGCAAAGAGTTGGAAGCCAACCTAGCTAAACATCCAAATGTTCATTTTACCGGGGTGATGCATGGCGAAAACCTGGCAGGAATTTTTGCATCCGCTGATATTCTGGTTTTTCCCAGCTTGACGGATACCTTTGGCAACAGCGTGGTCGAGGCCTTAGCTTCGGGTATACCCTGCATCACTTCCAATCAGGGTGGCCCGTGTGAAATCATTGTTGATGGAGTATGCGGACTTATTTTCGATCCGGAACGCGCGGGTGATTTGGAAGAAAAAATCCTAACCTTGGTCGAGAATTCCGAAATGCTAAAACTTTTTAAAACCAACGCGCGAGAACGTGCGTTATTATTCACCTATGACCGGGCGGCATTGGCCTTCTGGGACTTCTATTGTCAGCATTACCTTAACCCCCGTTGAAAGGAATTTTAATGTTCGTTCACACCGTCTATTTCTGGTTGAAACCGGGAACCAAGCCAGAAGAAATCCGTCGCTTCGAAGACAAATCCAACGCCATGTTAAAAATACCAAGCGTCCTGCATGGCTGGGTCGGCAAACCCGCGGCCACGTCCAGACCCGTTATCGACAGCTCTTACACCTATGCCCTAGTAGTCGTCTTTCAAGATTTGGCTGGCCATGACGCCTACCAAAGTCATCCTTTACACGATGACTTTCGCGACAATTGCTCCATGCTCTGGACACAAGTAAAAATTTACGATTCGGAGTAAGCGCTTTTAGGAAAGGCCGGCACAAAATATTAGGAAGGTGGCTTCGATCAATTCCGCCACTGACCCGAGCGTCTGCACGGTTATGCCTTCCATCTTGGCATTGAGAAATCGGAAGGCCACTATCATCAGTAGAAAATACTGGAGTATTAGAATGCCGGCGATTTTTAAAGGGAACAGAACCATAGCCATCAGCAGCGCAGCGGTAAAAAACAAAGCTCGAATCTGCCTGCCCCTGAGGACCGGATCGGTTCCACTCTTGGCCGAATCCAGGCGTTGCTTGCTAAATATGATCCCTAGCGCCTGCGAACCCCGGCCAAGGATGGGAGCCAGTAAAACGGCAAAGGGCTGCCAATCCGCACGAATATGCACCAGGCACTCTACTTTTAGAGTCAGCAGGAGAAAGACGGCGGCGATTCCCTGCCAATGGTATTCCGGCTTGGAACCGAATCCGGACCCTGCGTAGACGCGGCGACCTTGGATCAATTCGGACACAGCGCGTAAATGAATGCCACCGGTCATGGCTTCCCAAATAGCAACCGTTGCCACGCAGGCTAGATAAGGTGGCAGAAGGGATTTGAAAAGCTGCAGGGCCAGCACCAACAGGCTGCCCATGCCCGCTCCAACCAATGGGAAGTGATGAACCGATAGACTAAGCGGTAGGTGCTTCTTGAAGGGGATTGGCAGCACCGTGAGATAGCTCAGGGCGTTGCTGAGACTCATTCCGGTTCGCCTAAATATTCAAAGTCGACTTGGGCCGTAAACGGATCCGAACGCTCTAGGCGGACGCGGATTTTATCACCAAGATGGAACGTCTTACGCGTTCTTTTTCCAACCAGAAAACCTGTGTTCTCATCCTTGGAGTAGAAATCGTCGCGCAGACGACGAATAGGAATCAAGCCTTCTCCAAAAGGTTCGGTCAAGGAGACGAATATTCCGAAATTTTCAAGCCCGCTGATTTCTCCGATAAACTCTTCGCCAATAAAATTCCGCAGCACCCAGGCCGTGGCTGTCTTCATGCCTTTGCGTTCCACTTTCATCACCGCAATTTCCCGTTCGGAAATCCGCTGGGCGACATCCTCCGCCTGTGCTTTCATACTCTTAGGAACTTTTTCTCCGCGCACAAAGGCTTTGATAACCCGGTGCGTCCAAAGATCCGCATACCGGCGAATCGGTGAAGTGAAATGCGCATA
>JAYUHW010000407.1:0-4039 GCA_043766615.1 Fibrobacteria bacterium
AAAGTGAATCCAGCCAGGCTGCGCCATGGCCTCCCTTCCACTTTTCTAAAATCAAGATGCAACGATTGCGAAAGCCCCTTCCCCTTATCATCATTTGGATTTCGGCTATTGGCTTCAAGACCCCATTGCCAAATGTTTTCACTGTATCTGAAGGTGTTCCAAGAAAGTACGCTTCCATTTGTGAATGCACCGACTTTAAGCCTCGGCAACACATGCCACACAAAGCCCATCCCGTGGCTCGTTTCACTGCTCGCTTTCTCTTGCGCCAAATGAGTGTTCCACCAAGTCCACGAACCACCCACATCAACCTTTATTGGATATCCGGCCCACACATAGCGTAAACCAAAAGCTGGATGAATACTCCACCCTTGTTCCTGGTACAAACCGTCCACTTCCGTTTGTCGCCAATCCATTGCAAGGCCGCCTCGGGATAAATCACAGAACGCTCCCGCATCCGCGACCCGCAACTCTTCCATTCCATAAGGCTGATGAAAGTCGAGGTGGAAGCCCGCTCTGACTCGCCCAATTTTAGAAGGGAGAAATGCAGCCGGATTCTGACCAAAGGCATCGCGCTCCGCAGCCGTTGCGCCACCGGCACCCAAAGTGGCCGCATACATTCCAGTTGTAACATCCTGATTGCCTGCCTGCAAACACGAAATCGCCGACCCTAAAAGCAGCAAGCAACCATTCCATCCGAACCCAATCCCCATCAGCGGTTTCCTGCCACTGCCACTGCGCGTTTACGCGTACGGTGCCCATCTGAAGAAAGACAAATGAGGTAAGGGCCTGGCCTTAGCATGCCACCATGGGAATCTTCGCCCGACCAATGATAAATGTGATGGCCAGATCCACCTTCGCTGAGTGCGCGAACACAATTGCCCTCCAAATCAAAGACCCGAACGGAATAATTGAAACCAGCCGGTGCGCGCACATCGACATCCAAAGGCTGACCCGCACTTGCAATCCGAGTGCCTAGTTCCCAGGAAAATTCTGATATGGTGGCTTCGGTAAATCCAGGAGTACCGGATCCTGTGGACCATTCACCTTCACCGCGAACCAGACACGCACCACTTCCCACTAAATTCCCTGAGGTGTACACCACACTGTCAACGGGTTCACTCAATACGGAAAGACTTAGCGTATCTCCTGTGTTACGCAATCCAGGCCAGGCCGAAAGTTCAAGGATGCGAACTTTGATGGGGCCGTAATGAGAACGAAACCGGGCGGCATCCTCAGTTAAGATTAATATTTCACCGGGGGCTAAATTGCCCGCCTTGCTGCCCAGCATCTTCCCCTTGAACGCCACTTGGCCAAGACTCAACGTTCGTCCCTGGCCAGAGGAATCCAGGGTTGCATTACGGATTTCCACCCACTCCGGTGAGCCGGATTCTGGGGCCGGACACCATTCATTCAAAACCAAAGCATGCGTGGAACCAACCGAAAGGGAAAAAGTGTTGTTGACCGGGTTATCATCGCGGCCAAGTCGAGCTTGAATCAAGCCGGTTAGGCCCGGGCCCAGTGGAATAATAAAGGCGGTTCCGCCGGCCGGCAACGCTGTCACTGCTTGAGAATCCAATAGTGTCTCCCAGTCACCGTCCCAATCTCTATCCATCCGCAAGACCAAATAAGTGGGTGCGAGGTTTGTATGCGCGAGGTTTGTATGCGATAGGTCAAATGGCAATGTTCCCAGATCCCGGACGACTATCGAAAGGACTCCTGCTGCGCCAACCGTTACCTGCGTAATACCCAAGTCAAAACGTGGCGGTGCCACGGAGCGACTGTTGTGAAATCCCGGTGTAGCCGAATCCTCCCCTGCCCAGGCCGTGCCAGACGATAAGAAGCGGTGATAGCTTTCCGTTTTTTCACCGGTGTTTTCCCAGCTCACTCCCGGTTTAGCAATGGGTAGGACATATTTTTCTTGCCCAGTCTCCCAATTAAGCAAAACGGTGTCGTTGCGGGAGTTGGCCAAGGCAAGACTAGTCCATTGCCGCTGACAGACCATTCCACCATTGCTCGAAAAGGAAGAATCCCGGCAGAGCAGCAGGAATCCCTCCGGCACTAGTAGAAAAGGTTTTATAACCAGGTTTTGGCCATCGACAACAATTCCCAGGCTATCCAAGCGCAAAGTATCACTGGTAGGATTTGCGAGCTCCAGGAATTCCCCTTGGGCATCGGAAACGAAAGTCGGATCCGCCATGACCTCGGAGAGAATGGGAGCAACAGCCGCCCTATCGGACTGAATTGCAACGGACGGATTTATAAGAACGCCCAGGATTTCGAGTAGCAGATTGATTGAAACGGCTTGCAAGGTTGACATGCCGTTCAAGTTAAAACGGATTTACGGATTAGTTTGTGAAGGCCATCACTTGTCTGGCCAGAAAATCACACGGTTTAAATAGGATGCCTTTGGCGTCGGAACTTTGTGCCCGCGGACACAGATTGCGCGATGAGCGAAAGGCTAATGGCCGGAAAATTGTACCAGGGAATGGACTTCAAAACCCTTTTCACGGATCAGCTTGCTTCCACCCAGTTCTTCCAAATCAACAATAACGCCGCAAGAAACCACTTCCGCACCCAACTTGCCCAGTAAGGAAATCGACGCATGCATTGTGCCGCCGGTGGCCATTAAATCGTCCATGAGTAAAACGCGTTGACCAGAAATAATGGCATCCTTGTGTATTTCTACGCAATCCGTACCGTATTCAAGTTGATACTCGTAGCGCTCTACTTCGGCGGGGAGCTTGCCCTGTTTGCGAATGGGTACAAAACCTTTGTGCATACGGTCTGCCAAAGCCGCGCCGATAATAAATCCGCGGCTCTCAATACCTACCACGGTATCAAAGGATATGGAGGCGTATTTTTCCACAAAGGCGTCGGTACTTAGCCGAAATCCCTCCGGATCATTCCAAAGAGTCGTAATATCACGAAATAGGATGCCTGGTTTCGGCCAATCTTTAATAGCGCGAATCTTAGCACTAATGCGCTGTGCTCTTGATTCGGCATTCAAGTTCTGGACTCTATCTTTTTCGATATGACCCAAAATAGTCATGTAACCCTTCCAAAAGGAGAGTGAAAGGACCTGACAGCTGGACTATTTTTTTAAAGTAGACCTGGGCGTTAGTTTGGTCTTTAAGAAAATTGCCCGTTCCTTTTCAGAAAAGCAGACCATCGCTTTCTTGAGCAAGGCCATTAATTCTTTTCGAAGGACGTAGTCGGGATTGAATCGGAACATGTTTCGATTAGCATCCTTGCGCACCAGAATGATACCGCTTTTTTGCAGATTTTTCAGTTGGGATTGCACGCCAAAGAGAGGCAATCGCAAATTGATCGTCAACTCTCTGGGATAAGATTCCTTATACACAGACAAATAAAGCAGGATTTTGGCACGAGTGCCGGAGCCTATCAAGGATTTTAATATTTTCATTTTACGTCCCCTTTTGAGTAAAAAATCGTCCCGTGGATGGGACCCATCGGCAAAACATTCATCCTACCCATGGTACTTCCTAAGACTTGGTGCCTTTGTAAGAATCAACTCCATTATTCTGTCATGCTCTACCTGGCCTCCTTTGGTATCGCGTAACGAAACCAAAGGTAGGTATAACGGTGAATTGAAAAAGGTGCCCAGCGGCACAGGATTTTTACGGCAGAAAACCGCTTTGATGATGGGCTCCAGGCCCGCCTGCAACGCTTCAGCGGTTTTGCGATCCCCGTCACCGTGGCTCTTAATAATGGCAAGAAACACCTTCGCCACCTCCGGGATATTACCCGAAGCGGTTATGATTCCCCGCCCGCCCAATTCCAAAATGGAAAAAAGGGAGTCGTCCTCGCCGCTGACCACGGAAAAGTTTTCCCGGTCCGACTGGCTGATAATGCTTCGGGTATCCTCTTGCAACTTTCCCGGAGATTTGAAATCCACGGACTGTTTCAGGCCAATAATGTTCGCGTGACGGCTCAAATGCACCAGGGTTTCCGCTTCGATATAACTGCTGGTGCGGCCGGGAACATTATAGATGATGATTTTCGCACCGGTTTCGCGGGC
>JAYUHW010000408.1:0-7528 GCA_043766615.1 Fibrobacteria bacterium
GCATCCGTAACCACAACTGCTGGTCCCGTTGCATTTCGATATGCCGCCGCAGCCTTGGTCGCACGAGCATAAATCTCCTCGTCCAGCGCTTCCGGTGAGATTCCGATTTCCTCGACATACCGCATCACGGCTTCTTCGGTGAGACGTCTTGGACCACGTCCGATTCGCTCATACGGCATTCGACCCTGATCGAGCCAGTTGATGACCGTCTGGGCCGAGACATGGAACAGCTTTGCCACTTCCCCTGTAGTTAACATTTTTGCAACTCCTAAAATCCACCATCCCATTCATGCGGAATGGGCAGTAATTTCTATGGACTAGTATCCACCAGATTTAGAGAAGTTTCAATGAATTTCTTTCTTTGGACTATTGGTACTCATGGGGAAGTTCCCTGTTCATGGGCTTTAAGAGGTGTGTGGGCTATCGCAAGAAACCAAACTATCCAAAAATTCCAGGTGTGGATTTATGGCGTTCGAATGATATAATCTCTGGAATTAGGCTCAGTTACGAATATGCAGACAGCACTACCCATACCTATTGTTTTTCTTGGGGATGATGCGGATCTGGCGCAACGGTTATCGGACTGTTTTTCTGAAATTGCCTGGGGAGTGGAATACCGAATTGCCCCGTTTTTTACCGCCAGTCCGGCCCGGGAATGGCGCCAAATCTTGCCTACCAAGAACCGTAGCTTGGTTTTTGTGGAAATCTCTTCTACGGGTACGGCAGCGGAATCTTTACTCATCCGAGAGCTCGCCGCGTCAAATGGAAGCCTACAAATCGCGCTATTGGCCGACGATGAATCCGATTACTTCACCATCGCTCAAGAATTCCGAATTGGGAACGTGCTCAAGAAAAAAGGCTTCGACACGTCCATGATACGGGCGCTTTCGATTCGACTTTTAACCGGAAATATTTTTGGTTTTACGCCCTATTTTCCTGATGGTTTCGCGGTGGGCCCTCTATTCCGGACCTTTGTTGGCAGGGTTGTGGTTGCAGATGTCATTGAGGAATGTTTTCAGGTTTGTAAGCCCTATGTGAATCCTGAGGAGGCTTCCAGCTTCAAAATGTTTCTGCACGAACTCTTGACCAACACGTTCTCGTACGCTATCGAAGGAATCACTCCAGAGGATCGGGATTCTAAGCTGTTGCACACGCCACCCATCGTGAACATTGCGGAAAGACGTGCCATCAAAATCACTTTGGTAACGGATCAGGAGAAGGTGGGGCTTTCCGTACAAGACTCTACCGGCAGCTTAAGCATGCTGCGAGTTTTACAAAAGTTGCGCCGTCAATCCCGCATCGGTGATGAAAAGATGCCGCCCGGAATTTGGGATGAAAGCGGCAGGGGAATTTCAATGGTTTACAGGTATAGTCGCTTCATTGTCAATATTCTCAAGAATGTCCGAACGGAGACCATTTTTCTTCAATATCATCGCCAAGAGCTCAACCGTTTTGAGAGCATAATCATTACTGAAGTACAGCCTTTTTGAGTTTGAACTAACGACTTGGAGCCGTAAGGAAAAACGCTTTTCTCCAGTATCGCTAAATGCATCAGACGGGTGTTTCCGGGTTTCGTTTATTATTTTCTGTGTCCTTTTAGTTATATGATTACATGTTTGCATGGTGGCAGCGGTATTTTTTGTTTTCAAGCGGTAGGTGGGTTCAAAAATGCACGAGTCTTCCAAAGAAACATTAGCGGATTTGCAGGCTTGGTTTGGGCGTTCCATCAGTCAGCCCCTGCCTAACGCATACCCTGGTAATCCATTGGTTGTTTCCAATCCGGAATTGAAGCCCGATGCTGATTTAAGGTTAAAAGGTACAGGTGATCTTTCTGGTTTCAGTCGATTAGGCATTTATAATCAGCAGTATTGGTTCCGACTCATCAGCATTATGCAATCCGAATATACCTGTACGGTCCATGCAATGGGATTAAAGACCTTTAACAATTGGGTCATCCAGTACCTGCAAAGCTACCCTCCATCGTCACCATTCCTGGCTCATTTGGATGCAGCCTTTCCGGGTTTTCTAGCCGCGAACTATTACGAGCTCAACCGCTCATCCACACTCCAATCCGTCGCATTCGATCGTGCTTATTCGCAGGCATTCGATGCTCCAAACGGCATGGCATTGTCCGCACTAGGGACTTTGGATTTAAATGAAATATGGACTAGGGCTCTTCAATTGGCTCCCGATGTCACGGTATTGCATCTCGACTATGATCTTTCATCTTATCGAGAAGCCTGTAGGCATGATGAAAGCCTATTGGAAGAGTACGCGTTACAGCCTGTTGATATCAACCTGGTAGTTTACAGAAATCAGCAACTTGAAGTATGTGCGGAGCCAGTCTCCAAGGTCGTCTTGGCGGTTCTTCAGGAGTTTGAAGAACCCACTCTGCTTGCAACGGCATTCGAAAGATTAAATAGCCGACTGACCAGCACAGAACATAACCAATTGGAGCAAAGTGTTGGAAGCTGGTTCCAGAATTGGGTGGAACATGGTTGGCTTTGCGCACCGTTATAGGCTTTTGCTGGTAGGCGCTTCCTCACATTTTTGAGAGCAAAAGAAAAAAGTGGATGCCGGACCACAAACAATTGAAAAATAGGAGGTATGAATTTTTTAACCAAAGCCTGCGGAATAGCGGTGGTAGCGGCTCTGCCTTCCCTCGCAGATATGTTCAATCATAAAATTGTGCTAGTGGGCGACAAAGCCGCGGCATTGGGCGGCGCCTTTAGTGGCTTGGCCGATGATGCTACGGCCACATATTACAATCCAGCAGGCCTGACGCAAATCAAAAATATCAAGCTCAATGTGTCAGCCCAGGTTGTGCAATATCAGAAGCAAAAGATCGGGATCGCGCCCGGTACCATCATCCCTTATAATTCCTTTAATTTTAGCCCCACCATTACGGCCTTTTCGCAGCGCATGGGGAAATGGGCGTACGGGTTCAGCATTGTCACGCCGCAGAATGATCTGTTTACGGGTGAGCAAAAAATCCAAGGCGCCTATAGAGACACGCTTCCGAATCAACAATGCTATGAGCTTCCAGAGAATCCCAAACCTTGTTACTCAAAGCTAAGCCTTAGCTATTACGAGGTGCCCAAGGTGACACTCATTGGTCCCAGTGCCGCTATGAAGTTCAGTGACAATATTTCCCTTGGCATGACCCTGTACGCGATCTATTTCACGGAATTGGAAAAAACCTCCTATGGCGGAGCGGACGGTAATTTCGTCGGAGGCGATACGACTGACCTTGCTCGGTTTTATGAAAACAACGTGACAAGGTCCGTAAACCAGACTGGCCTGGGAGGTACCGGAATGTTTGGAATCCTTATTCGTACTAATGACGGGGTTTCGTTTGGTATAAACGCATCGCCTGGAAGTTTGGTATGGATCAATCGTGCTGAAGAGCAGCGGGTTGAATACCTGAAAAATGATAGCCTGGCGACTCCGGGCCATCCTCCGATTTCCACACAGGCGCAGGCGATTTACAGCATATCCAAAAAGGTTAAAAATACTGAAGTCTCTGCCCCAAGTTTGTCACTGGCACTTTCTTGGCAACCGTGGCCTCGATTAATGCTTACGGCTCAAACGGACTACTACCTAGGCAGCCTCTATTCCTACAAAGGGTTTTCACCGGATGCGCATGCGCGTGGCCGATCGGGCTTTGAATCATTGGCGGATTCGCAGAAAGTCTATACCATCGAGAAGAATTCGGTTGTTAATTTTTCCGGTGGTACGGAACTTCAGATTATCAAAGGCTATTCCATGGCTTTAGGCGGATATACTGACTTCAGCCAAGGCCCGCATGATGATAGGCCTGCCAGTTGGAATCGTAATATTGATTATTATGGCGTTACGCTGTCTTTGGGTATGGACAAGGATCTCACAGAATCGCGGTTTGGTTTGAATGCTGCCTATGGTGCAGCTTCAATAACCCATTTCCAATGGACTACAACGAGTGGTGGAAAGCGGATTTTGTTGTTGGACGAAAATGGAACAATCGCAAAACCCCGCCAAAATTTCAAGGCTTTCAGCTTCGGATTGTTTCTCTCCAGCACTTTGAAAATATAACTTTGAGCGATATGCTCTTTTTAATCCTCCCTCTCGCTTGTGGCCTGCTCTATCCTGTGGGCACGCTACTGGTCAAGCGCTCGTTGGATAAAGGGATGGATGTGTGGTCCGTGGCCATGGTCAACTATTGGATCATGGCTTTGGTTTTTTTACCAGTTTTGTTTTTGGATTCCAGGATGATTCCCTGGAGCCTTTGGTACCAGCCCGCTTTCATGGGACTGTGTTCCTTTTTAGGCCAAGCTTTCGCCTTCAAAGCCATCTCCTCCGGGGACCTAACCATCGCCACACCGGCACTTGGGTCCAAGGTTTTGATGGTGGCCCTACTGACCGTGGCATTGCTTCAGCAATCCGTGCCGGGGCATTTATGGATTGCGGCGATTTTCAGTTTCGGCGCAGTATTTTTTTTGCAGGCCGGCGTTAAGTCGGCGCGTCGCAAAGTATTTTTGACGCTGTTGTTTTCATTGATGGCAGCAGCCAGTTTTGCGCTCGGAGATGTGCTCATCCAAAAATGGGCCCCTCGCTGGGGCGTATTTCATTTTGTGCCGGCCTTTGCCATGGCTACAGCAGTTTATTCCTTGGCGCTCTGGCCAATGCTGAAAAAGCCACGGCTAGTTTATCCCATGAGCACGTGGAAATGGGCCTTTGGCGGCAATACCGTTTTAGGTTTTCAGTCCCTGGGATTCACGGTGGCGATTGGACTCTTTGGGCAAGTTACCCGGGCGAACATCGTTTTCAGTTCGAGGGGATTATGGAGCTTTTTTTTGATTTGGTTCGGAGGACATTGGTTTTCCAACCGCGAGCGTGAGGCGGGGGCGAGAATAATGAGCTATAGGTTACTCGGCGCCGTATTGATGTTTGCGGCTATACTTTTGGCTTCGTGGAAATAGCAAAGCTTTTTTGAGTTAAAGGGCTTAGCCATAAGCCGGGTCCTTTAGTTCAATAGCAGCGGGAAGCTTTTGAGTTTTCCTTGTGAGGCGCTCTGCCCGATATACAACCCACTCGGAAGGGAAACCCCAATTCCTTGGGACAGCTCGGCTTTTGAAATAGACTTCAGGACACGTCCATCCATGCTTAGGATATGCAATTCAGTTGAGCCCATAAAAGTTCTTTCGTCCATCCACCATTGGTTTCCCAGCCTGGGAGGCATCTTTGCCATTGGAGCAGAACCTGGGCCACGGTTCCGGATTGTCAGACCTTTTCCAAATAGGTCAGGATGATCCAGCCGATAAATTAATCCCGATGAATAGCCGACCAAAAAAATATTTCCATCTGAGTCCATTCCAAATGACGACATGGGAGAAGGAGCGGTACCGAGGACGTTAACCACTGGAGGCACATTGTTCGCAGCGCTCAAGGCATACACTTTGCGAGTTATCAAATCTCCAAAAATATATGCGCCGAAAAATGGTGAGGTGGCATTGCCGCGAAATACATACCCGCCAATGATGCACGCGGTTGGCGCGGTAGAAATGGGCTCATGAGGCAAAACCGAGATTGGGGCAATCAATCCAGTTGTATCGCAATGGGTGAGAGGTGACAATTCGTTTACACCATTAAAACAGGTATTTCCTTCCATCACGCTCCAGCCATAATTGCCGCCTTTAGTCACGACATCTACTTCTTCGTGTACCCAATC
This sequence comes from Fibrobacteria bacterium, assembly GCA_043766615.1. Lineage (GTDB taxonomy): Bacteria > Fibrobacterota > Fibrobacteria > UBA11236 > UBA11236 > Chersky-265. The sequence continues at coordinate 5,708 of JAYUHW010000408.1, forward strand.
TCCCACGTCTCCGACCATGAGGCGGCCATCCGCAACATCGAAACTCCAGCGCCAAGGCTGCCTTAATCCATACGCATAAATTTCTTTGCGCACTAAGGTGTCGGCGGAATGGACAAAAGGATTATCAAGTGGAATGGCGTATTCCAGATTGGCATCCGCATGGTTGACGTCGATGCGGAGCATTTTTCCAGCCAATAAATGCAGGTCCTGCCCACGCGTATTGTAAACCATAGGGTTGCCGGCATCTCCAATTCCGATATATAGGAGGCCATCCTCTCCGAAATGAATATCACCGCCATTATGAACCACATTTTTGAAAACATTCCTCAAAAGAATGCGGCTGGCACCAGACTTGATTTTGAAGGAGGGGTCAGCATGCCGCTCTTCGAGAACGGCCTCACCTATTTTAAGAATGTAATAGACGTAATATTTTCTGTTCTTTATGAAATCGGGATGGAAGGCAATGCCGAGCAATCCGTCGTTACCGGCAAATTCGGCAACGGGAATACTATCGAATCGGCTGGAATGAAAACGTCCCGCTACAGTTTCTATGAGGAATAAATTACCGCCAAGTTCGCCGACCATGTAGGCACCTTTTTGCGCGGGAAATTCTCCAAACCAAATAGGTTCATGGAATGGGGCCATGGTTGAATCAAAAAATGGTGTGAATTGCAGTCCGGTAGGTAAGTCTGCCGCGGCAGCGTGTTTTGGGAACACGGTGGTGATACATAACCCAAAGATCCAGGCAATTCTATTCACCGGTGAATGGAAATAGTGAAACGGAAATACATTCATTTGGCCTCCCTTTAAGCTCGATAATCAAAGATCATGCCATGCGGTCTTGCTGTACGGGTCTGCGTTTTTTAAAGCTATTCGTCTACAATGCTGCTGGAAAGTTTCATAAGCCTGAAGTAGCCGGTCAGTCTTTTACCTTTAACGGTCAGGGTGTGCCCAGCCCTTTCAGAATGCTTTCAAAAAACTTCTTGCCTTCCCCGGCATTGTTTTCGTAGGTCGTCAAAGGGATTGCCTTGCCATTTTTTTCAGCAGATAGGATTTCGATATCGAGGTTGGACAAAACCGACATCATCAAGTTGGTGGCGGCCACGCGCATATCCACCTTTCCATCCAGTCCAGCCAATTTTACTCTTTCCACACCAGCTGGAAATTGACGTAGGGCGGCATCTACGCCAACCCATTTTTCCTGCAGAAAAGCTTCTGTCCAGGCATGACCGATGTAAACGCCTCGGCCTACACTCGCGAATCCCAGGGCCAAGCGTGCGGGGATACCCCTGGATCGCAAAAGCGCGGTGGTTAGAATGGCGGCCTCGGAGCAATCCCCGGTCAGGTTGCGCAGGACTTCCGGGCTGGCACCGAATAATACCGCGCCGAGTTCAAAATTGAAGTGTGCAGTTACCCAGGCGTACATTTTTCCCGTTACCTTAACTGGATCGGTTTCCTGTCCCGCTATCCGGGTGGCTGTGGCTATCAGTAGGGTATCCGCCAAAACCAGGTAGGCGTTGGATGATAGGTACGGTTTAAGGGAGTCCAGGGCGATGCGACTTATTACAGCACCCACTTTGGGCTTTGGGCCAAGCTTGGATTTGTGGTTTTCCAGAATCCATTGAGCCGGGCTCTCGGCGCGAATCAATCGTTGTTCACTGCCCAGAGCGCATAATCTGGCTAGTGAGCCACCCTGTTTTAACCGCAACCGGTACTGTAGAACATCCGCTTGTCCGGCAGTGGCGGGTGCTTTGCTGGATACTGGGAATAAATTGGGGGAGCTTTCGAGGGGCCGTGCCGAATCCTTGCCGTCGCCGTGGC
>JAYUHW010000409.1:0-5198 GCA_043766615.1 Fibrobacteria bacterium
GCCAGTTGCATCGCGTATCTTAAAACGTAGCAAGGGCAGGCTTATTTGGCCATTTAAGGTCAAAGCCCACGCAGTCCAATCACATGCCGGGAATACCCAAACCTTTGGTCAAGCCACCCATTTTGTTCTGGGACTCGGCTTCTACTTTGGCCTTGGCTGCATTGAATGCGGCCATGAGTAGATCCTCTAACGCTTCCACATCCTCAGGATCGACCGCGTCTTTCGAGATTTTGATGGATTGCACTTCGAACTTGCCGTTCATTGCCAATTTGACCGAACCACCGCCGGCATCGGCTTCAAAGATGGCCTCTGCCAATTCACTTTGCACCTTGGTCATTTTACCTTGCATCTTTTGCATTTCTTTCATCATCTTTTGCATGTTCATGGCAATTTCCTTTGATTAGTGGCTAGGTAAGCGTTCGACCTTCAAATAGGTCAAAAATGTAATTTACGATGGGAATCTGCATGGGGTCATTTGCTCCGTAAAGCAGTTGCACTCCCGCTTTGGCAGCTCCGGAACCGGGAACATCTTCACTGTAGAATGGAGTGCCAAAGATGGGGGTGACCGGCAATTTTGAGCATAGAAAAGTTTTAAGTGATTTTTCGAAATCGCTGTTGTTTGCAATTCGCTCATAGGCTTGCTTATCCCAAAAAGCCACCCGTAACTCTGAGGTTTCCTCGCCTTCGCAGTTTAGTCGGGACTGTAATAAATTGGAGCCCAATTGGGGGTGAGCGGCGATAAATTCCCCGAGTAGCCTGGGCCAAAGCGCTGGCAATTGAGAAGCAGATGCTTGGAGGGGCACTTCTGCAGGGAGTTGTACTTCCACTTGGCGTGGCACTTCCGGAATGGCGCAAGTTTCTGACGTTACGTCCGGATCCCGTCCATAGGCCTCTTCCATTTGAAGATCGAGGTCCTCTTCATATGGGGCAAGTGGTTCGGCAGCCTCTAGGGTTAAAGTTTCAACTGGACTTTTTTTTTTAAGGTCCGCGGACATTTCCCTCGACTCCAAATCCATTGGTTCCGATGGTTGTTGGACGTTATTGGGAGGCGGTAGAGACGATGTCGGGCTGGCAGGTAATGGAACGGGTGTTTGCTGGGTTTGTGTAGATGTGCCCGCGGTGGAAAAATCCTGGCCCAAAATCTGGGACAATGTGACGACGCGATCCAAACTGGCCATGCGGGCGAAACCCAGTTCAATTGCCAATCGTGGATTGGCTGCGGTTCTCATCTGGGCGAGTAAATCTGAAATGAGTTTTGCGAATCGGATGATGTCGCCATCCCGTAATTCCGGCGCTAGGACACTTAGCTCCGCATAACGGGTTTCGCTCAGTCCCAAAGCGGTGGCGCTTACGCCTTGCCGGGTAAAAAGCAAATTGCGGCAGTATTCACCAAAGGCCACCAAGAAATCCACGGATTCAATGCCTTCTTGATGCGCTTCTTGAATGGCTGCAAAACAGGCTTTCTGATCATGACGAATGAGCGCGGCAAGCAGTCCATCAAACAGGCCTTCGCGCGGTAGCCCGAGCACCTTGCGGGCTGCGGACAATGTGAGATCGGCACCTGAAAAAGCATAGACTTGATCGAAAAGGGACAGTGCGTCCCGCATACTGCCATCGGCTTTACGGGCAATGGCCTCCAAAGCTTCCCGCTCCGGCTTGATGGCTTCCTGGGAACAGATGTACTCGAGCCGTTCGCGTATATTAGCTTCGGATATGCGTTTGAAATCAAAACGTTGTACCCGTGAGAGAATGGTATGCGGCAACTTTCCGGCTTCCGTTGTGGCAAAAATGAAAATCACATGCGGGGGCGGCTCTTCCAGCGTTTTAAGCAAAGCGTTGAATGCGGACTTGGAGAGCATGTGAACTTCATCGATGACATAAATCTTGTACGTGCCATGCATGGGGGCATACTTGACCTGCTCGCGCAAATCGCGAATATTGTCCACACTGTTATTGGAGGCCCCATCGATTTCCAATACATCCATGGAATTCCCGGAATTGACAGCTTTGCAATTGTCGCAGACATCACAAGGAATTGGCGTAGGACCGTTACCGCAGTTCAATGCTTTGGCCAGAATACGCGCGGATGTGGTTTTGCCTACACCGCGTGTACCGGTAAACAGATAGGCATGGGAAATCCTTTTTCCTTCAATCGCATTACGGATGGTTTGGGCAATGTGATCCTGTCCAACCATTTCCTCAAAATTCTTGGGCCGCCACTTGCGGGCCATGGCCAGATAGGCCATCAGGGCCTCCTACTACGGTTGGCTATTTCCAAATTGACAACCATGGTCACTTCGTTTCCGATTTCGTTATAGTTCATTTCATCGAAAGCATATCGTGCCATCATGATGCCGCGACCATTGCGGTTTAGAATATTTTCCTTATTCTTGGGATCGGGCAAAGAGCGCCAGTCAAATCCATTTCCCTGATCCCCTACAAAGTACTCGATGCGCTGCAAATCGGGAAAGATCCGGGAACGAATGGTTACCACGCGATCCTTATAAGGCTCCTTCTGCGAACGCTCAATGGCCAATGGAAAAAATCGGGAAGCCTTGAGGGCCGTACTTTTTTCCTCGAAGCTGATTCCAAGATTACCATGCTCGACAGCGTTGTTGATTATTTCCGCAAGTCCCAGAATAATATGGTAGCGATGCTTTTCATGCAACGGCAGCGCACCATCCACCAGGCTTTTGGAAACATGCATGACCAGAGAAAAATCATTCGGCATGATAAGCGTGCGCTCCTCATACTTCATGGCAAAGGGGTTGTACGTGTCCGTGCTGTTGGCCAAGATTTTTTTCAAGTTATGCGCGAGGTCTCCTGGTTGAAATGGAGACGCCAGGCAGGCAAAGATACCGGCCTGGAGGAGGCTAATGACCAAATCTTGATGTCCATTGCCGACTATTGCTAAGAGTGGAAGATTGGGATAGTCCAGTCTAATCTTGCGTACCACTTCCAATGGGTTGGATTTGATTTGCGCTATATTGAATGCAAAGGCCAGCGTTTGGCCTTGCGACAATTGCCTGAGCGCATCCTCGATATTGAAAGCCGCTTGCATGGCTAAATCATGACCCAGGACTATAGATCGAAACATTTCCTGAACGGTTTCGTCCGGCTCCAGCAAAAGTAAAGTGTTGTTTTCCAGGCTCATGAACGGTTCCAAATTTAGTTCACATTAGAGGTACGGACTACTGCGAATCCGCAACAATCTCACTGAGGATCGACACCCGCTTCTGGCGATTCTGCCTCGGAATCTCCTTCCGGGGTCTGGACCGGGTTTGCTTTCAGCTTGTCGATAATTAAGCGTATTTGCTCAGGATGAGCCAAATATCTTTTCCGGCAATATTCACAATGGAGTTCAATGGTTTCTTGGCGAATGCAAATATCTTCCAACTCGGTTCGCGGAAGTCCAGTTAAGGCTTTCATGACCCCGGCCTCGGAACAGGGGCAAAAAGCGGTGACGGGAATTTCTCGGTGGATGGTAGATTTAAATGGGCCTGCTAGGTCAGCAAGCAAGGCGTTCAAATCCAGACCTTGACCCGCGCGGTAGTAGGTCGTAAGGCTTGGCAGGCTAAGGATAACTTGTTCCATGATTGCTAAGGTTTTTTCGTCTGCCTTGGGAAGGGCTTCTACCAAATACCCACCACAAAACTCCAACCTTGCTCCGGTGGGATCCGATTTGGCCTTTATTCCAACTGCTGACTTTGTCTGTTCGCTTTGAAGCAAATAGAAGGCTGTGCTGGAACCGATATTTTCGGAGGGCATTTCCACTATTCCTTCCGACACTCGGAGCCCTTGTTCGTTCAGCTTGCGTACTGTCATCAGCTGCGGTGAAAGCAAGGGTTCAAAATCTCCGATTCCACGGATTTCTTCGGTAGGAATCATGCCGCGCACTAAGCCTAAGGGTGTAGCATCCGCTGTGACCATTGACAAATCACCCGAAAACTGGAATTTGACCTGCGCCGTTCCATTGCTTTTAAGTCCAGAAGCGAGCAACAAAGCAGAGGCAACCGTTTCGCCCAAAAAAATACGTGCGAAGGCATGTGCTCCATGAAATCCGCCGATGGTATTGGCTGCTTCTGTGGCATCCACCAAAACAAAGCGGAGTTCAGCGATTTCGCCGGTGGCTCGGAGGATTCTATCGGACATGTTCGTGGCGCCCTTTGCTACTTTTATTTAAACAGTATGGATAAAATATGAAAAGGGTCCTATTACTTCTATCACCCGGGTTTGAGGAAATGGAGGCTGTCGCCCCGTTGGACCTTTTGCGCCGGGCCGGTATAGAAGTTGTTACTGCTGCAGTAGGACCGGAAATCCTGGTCAAGGGAAGCCATGGAATTCAAATCTTAGCCGATTCCAGATTCGAGGATTGCCAGGTAATCGAATATCAAATGGTGATTTTGCCAGGAGGACCGGGCGCGGAAACGATGCGAAAAGATGTCCGGGTGCTAGCCATGCTCCAACGTGCGCATGCGTTGGGCATCGCATTGGCCGCAATTTGCGCGGCCCCGCTGATTCTGGCTGAAGCAGGAGTGGCCGGGAACCGAATACTAACCTCCTTTCCATCAGTACAAAGCAAAATGACCGGGCTGATCGGCGCCTATTCCCAAAATAGAGTCGTTGTCGATCATGGAATCATTACTTCCCGTGGAGCTGGGAGTGCGGAAGAATTCTCTCTCGCGTTGATTGAATTTTTAATCGACGACGCAGCCGCAGAAGCCGTTCGCGAAAGTATTTTGGCTCGCCAACCCGGCTTGCCTTCCTAAAGTCGCCAATGCCTTTGCTATTCTTCCTATGATGCCAGCCTGGATCTATCCCTACTTAGGCGCGTTTCTGATTGGATTGTCGAAGGCGGGCTTCGCTACCGGCCTCGGTATGCTCACCACGCCGATGCTGGCTACGGCTGTTCCAGCCAGGCAGGCTATTGGAATTATTTTGCCACTCCTTATATTCGCCGATTTCCTCACCCTTTCCTTCTTTAGAAAAACGTGGAGTCTCGTTCTCATCAAGTTTCCCATGATTGGGGCGCTAATTGGAATTTCCTTAGGCATGTTCTTGGTTTCCAGCATATCTGAAAAAATGTTGCGAACCTCAATTGGGGCTACTGCATTGATCCTTACGCTTTTACTTATCATCAGAAATATCTGGTATCCAAGTAGAGTGTACCAGCCGACACCATGGGAAGGTGTGCTCGT
>JAYUHW010000410.1:0-1620 GCA_043766615.1 Fibrobacteria bacterium
GCCATGTGGCTCGGGTACGATCACCTCCGGACTATTTACGGAGAACCGGTGGCACCCTTTTCGGAAGGGTCACAGGCCAGCCCTTGCCATTTTGGACTCTTCGCACAGGGCAAACTAGGGGGACGTGAACTGGGCTATGCTTCGGACCTGGAATTACAACTGCTCTACGGCAATTCAGGCGAAACGGTTGGTACCGCAAACATCATTAGCCATGCGGAATTCTTCTCCCTGCTGGTTCAGGAGATTCGAACCCTTATCGTGGCGAGAAAGGATGGCATTTTCGAACTGGACCTGCGTTTACGGCCCCATGGTGATGCCGGACCTCTGGCCACAACCGTCGACAGTTGGGTGGCCTATTATGGAGAAAATGGCGGCGCATTGGAGTTTGAAAGCCAAGCCCTGCTAAAGCTAAGGCCCATTGCCGCTACACCTGGGTTTGCCTCTCGCGTTATGAGTGCCAGAGATGCCTTGGTTTTTGGAGAAAGAAAAATTGGAATCGACAAGACCTTATTGCTGCGCGATAAGCAAATAGAGTTGAAGGCAAATAATAAAACGGATGGCCCAGGCTTGATCAATGCCAAGTATGCCCCTGGTGGACTAGTGGAAATTGAATATGCCGTTCAGTTTTTACAATTGCAACATGGCCGCAGGCTCTCCTCTTTACGGGAAGCCAATACGGAAAAGGCTTTGGAAGTGCTCCTAGCCGAAGGCATATTATCACCGGAAGAATTCGAGAATCTGTATCACGGGTATGTTTTTCTCCGGCGCTTAATCAATTCCTTACGCATGGTGCATGGACATTCCCGCGATTTATGGGTCCCGGCCCAAAACACACCTGAATTTCAGGCCTTGACGAAACGCATGGGTTACCTGCCAACCGCGCGTTTCCAACCCGATTCCCAAATGGCGTGGGACCTCAAGCAAACATTGCGGAAGGTCCGTTCCGTATTTGTCTCGCGATTCCAAGGGTCAACGGAACTGGAATCCGACGCAACTTCTCTTACCGCAATTTTTCTGGATCCGGCAGCCACTACAGAACAATTAAACAATGCTCTCGACCGGCTGGGCGTGCATGACGTCGCCCATCCCAAAAATCTGGTCGACACTTTGTTTAAAAATGTTAAGGAAAAAGGCCTTTTGTGCGCAGCCTTGGTCGTGTCCGAATCCCGATTACGAGCGAGTCCGGATCCTGTTGGGGTACTGCAGCATCTGGGCCAGTTTTTGGAAGTTGTGCCCAATGCGGATTATTTCATACGCCAAATGCTGAACCATCCCCATCTGCATGCCATATTGATCAAAGCCTTTGGCCATAGCGAATATCTCACGCAGATTTTATTGCAACATCCGGAATACCTGCTGGCACTGGGTACACCGCGCGCTTTGGAAAAGCCAAAATTGTGGTCCGAGTTTCAAAACGAAATCAAAACCTGGATAGGCCTTCCGATTGCCGATGCTGAAAGCAATGGAGAGGACCGGAACTTTGACTTGGCTCTGGAAAACCTTCGCCGTTACCGAAATCGAGAATATTTACGCATTGGCTTACGGGATATTTTTCTGGGTGAACCTTTGCAAAGGATTACCGCGGAAATCAGTCAGCTGACCAATGCTTTGGTACATGCC
>JAYUHW010000411.1:0-8186 GCA_043766615.1 Fibrobacteria bacterium
ATGGACCTCAACCGAATAAATCCAGATTCATCCCATCGGAAAGATTCGCGGGGCGTGTTGCACCTTCGGAAGTAGAGGGAAGCTGCTCTTCAGGTAGAATGGCGTAAGTCCAAGCCATAATCTTGAAATCCAAATAGTCCAAGCTCTTCTCAAGTTCGGGAAGGGCTTTGGTTAAAAGATCGCGCACATCATAAAACTGATTCTTGAAATCGATATTAGCACCCTTATTGTCCAAGGTTACCGCCACATTCACTTTGCCCATATGCTTGGCGTGGGTCTCCACTCTGACTTTTAGCGGTTCCTTGGGTCCGGACTTCCTGTCTGAACCTTGACTACTGCTTTTTTCCCAGGTCACTTGCAGTCCATGCCAGTCCTGACCTTGGTAGAAATAGAACTGGGAGGGTTTGCCTTGTTGGATATCGTTGTCCCTTGGCAGCCCGTTGACGACGGCTTGAAGGAGAAACTTAGCGGCGTCTGGGTCCTTGCTGACTGCGGAAGACAGGGCTGGGTTTTCTTCCGCCAAACCATGGATATCAAGAGTGTGAAATCGTTCCGGCAAAACCTTTTTCAGCCAAGCGGCCATAAGGTCCGCATTGGAGGGATTGTTTTCTCCCGTTGACCCAGGCAACGGTATACCCAGCCCCAACGAGGCCTCTGCGGAAGTTTTCGGAAATTGCAAGCCGGTACCCGGTCGCAACAATGCGTTGTCCTGATTGGGACGCAGATTCTTGAGCATGTCCGTCATAGCCTGTGGATCACGCGCGGCTTCACTCCAAGCCTTGGCCTGTTTGCCAGCTGCCAATCCATCACGGGGAAAGGTTAAAAACAAACGAAGCAATCCATCGAGCTCTTTTTGATCCGGAAGTCCAGGGGCTCGCCCCGCGTTCAGTGGATTTGCAGTGTTTTCCATTCGTCCGCTTTGTGCCAAAAGGTCTGCGAAATCCTTGACCAACTGTCCAGAATAGGGCTCATCCTTAAATTCTTTCAGGTAATGTGAGGCGAGTTGAACTGCCTGCCGCATGCTGGGTGAAGCCGTAGCAAAGTCGGTGCGCAAACTGGCAGGCAAAGACGCGGCCGGGTCCAAAAACTTGGCCTGCATCCGGCCGCCGTGGGCTTCAACCGTAAAATCGGCCAAGTCTCCCGGTTCCAGGGATTGCGAGGAAAAAACCTCCATGCTCCTTCCACCCACATCCAGCACGTACCTGAACAGGGAGTCGCCTTGATTGGGCACCCCTCGACCACCAAATTGCAATCGATTAAGCGGGGACAAAAAGGATTCGCCCTCTCCTTTTTCAATCACCCTTCCAAACCACGGTGAAGCGCCTGTACCCGCTTCCGCAGACCAGAAGCCATCCAGATTTTTTAGTCCTTTAGCAGCTCCAGCAGGAGCAACCGAATCGTTGCCCCGGTTTTGAGACTTAAGCATATCAAGAACCGCCGACTTGGCTCCCGGATCTCCCTTGGAAGCCTCCAGTGCATCAATCAAGATCGCGATCAAATTGCGATCCATTCCAGTCAAGGATTGCCCCAAGAATTCCTTTCCTCCGTTTTTTCCGGTTACTTTCATCAACAATTCCGGCAAGGTCAGTTGTGCCAAAGATGCGGATAGAGCAGGCGATCCGGTGCCTCCCGTCCTACCCATACTTTGCGTTTCCGAGTTGGCCATCCACTTAACCATTGCGTCTTCAAATCCGCGCAGCGAATTCAGTTTTTGGGGCAAAATGTAACCGGCGCCTTGCCACTCCTCCTGGGCAGGCACAGTAGGCAATTGGGCTACCTGAACGGCATTGCCTCCGGGAAAGGAAATACGCACCTTTTCCCCGGCTTGAAAGTCACCCTCTGCAGCAAAGCGCACTTTGCCTTGCGCGTATTGCACTTCCAGAGTTTGCACCCCTTTTTCCACTGTAATGCCCGTAACGGTTCCTGCAAAAATATTTGGAGTCAATGCATTATTCGATCCGGAACGGACAGGTTGAATTTGATTTGGATCAGAAGACGCCATAGTGAAAGCCTAGAAGGAGACCCTATGCTTATTATACGGTAGCTGGACCCGATAACTTGAATATTTTGAGCTGGGTAGCGCCGCCAAGCAGCCTTAAAACTGGAGAAATTTGGGTCTGATAAATCTTGTCGGCGCTGTTTAGCCCTTTTCCCGGCGCAGCCTGATAATGAATTCCACTTGATCCTGGCTGAGCCTGAGGCGCCTGGAAATCTCTGAGGAGGTGAGACCTTTTCGAGCCAATTTCAATACTTCGACCTTGCGTCTCTCCACCAATTCCAATTCTGTAGTAGGCGGCATCGCATCCAATGATTCTTCCACATCGCTTTCCCCATCTTCATCTTCCATAGACAGGCCCGATGGAAAAGAGGCCTCCAAACCGGATTCCTGAATCAATGAGATAGGTTTTGTTTCCGGTTCACGTGTGGATTCCCCTTCAGACAGGGAAGTCATATCTATTGGCGTTGTGGGTCGTGGGTCCGCTTTGGATATTTCCACTGGTGGTGTGGTCTTCCTGTCCTGGCTGGAAATACGGGCGATTTGTTGAACAGCATCCTGAAAAGAGGTCATAGCCTTTGCCTGAGCTGCACTGCCGGCTGGTTTGCTACGGGGAGGAAGCCGGCCAGGTCGATAGCGACGCCGGAAGCGCCAAGCCACCCAAATCGGCGGCAAAAGGGCCAAGATAATGCCTATGGGTAGAGCAAAGTAACGTAAGGAATACGACCAGGTCCAGAAACCCTCGGCCGTAGGTCGGACATGTGCGCGGGCCAATTCACCCAGATGGCCACGCCACTTCTTATACTCTTGCCAGGCGATGACCTGGGCCGCTTGCAAGGAATCGGTAACCTTCGACCCTTGTTCAACGATGTGAAAATCCGTTTGGGACATCCAATCCCGGTATTGGTTGAGTCGGCCTCGCACTTGGGCCATTTCGGGGTCGGTGCGGAAATAAACGGTTTCCCGCAGTGGCGAGAGATAAAGCCCAACCAGCAAGACCGCGACCATGGCCAGGCCTCCGAGGGTACCGAGGAAAATTGGCTTGATGGCCTTCATTGATTCCAATGGTGAGGGTTGCTACAATTCTAGCAATTATTACCTGACCATCTCCAGTAGAGACTGTCGGGAGCGGACAAATTCCGGGTACCGCTTTAATCTTGAGTACACTGCATGGCAAAAATCATCATCCGCTTTCAAAACCAAATTCTTGGGGAAAGCCAATTACAGCCGGGTTTCAATACCATAGGCAGGCTTCCCTCCCATCCTATTTGTATCGAAAACTTGGGGATTTCCCGGAAGCACGCCTTTATCCTAGGTGATATTGAAACAAAGATCTTTATCCTGGAAGATTTGCAAAGCTTGAACGGGACGTATGTCAATAAAAAGCGCGTCCACAAATGGCTGCTAAATCACAACGATGTCATCACTATTGGGCAGCATGCCTTGGAATTTCTGGATTCTGATACCAAACCCGCAGCTGTGCCCACTTCTTCAGCAATAATGGGTCCTGAGCCTGTCCTTGAAGTGTTGGCGACAGGCAAATCTATTCCACTCATCAAGGAAACCACCTTCCTGGGAAACAGCAGCACAGACGATATTCATATTCCAGGACTTATGGTTGGCAAAGGATTCGCAAGTATTGATCGCAAAGGCACCATCTGGATCATCAACCTGCTGGTAAAACGATTCTCCCACCTTAAAGTCAACGGCGAAGAAATCACTTCGGTACGTCTCAAGGATGGCGATGAAATCGAAGCGGGAGGGATGGCTTTCCGTTTTCATCTTCCGCCAAGCTAGCTACGGCCAAGCTAGCTGTCGTCACGCATGGCGGTCACGCATGCGAACGCCTGAATCCCCAAACCTCGTCCAAAATCCGTTAATCCCTCGCCGGATGTCGCGGTAAGACCGATATCTTCATTGCTTATCCCCAGCAATTCAGACAGCCGTGCAACTAGAGCGGGAAGCGAGGGCAAAATCTTGGGCCGCAGGCATTCCAGTGTTACGGAAACATGGCTGATACGGTAACCGATACCATCCAAATCCTCCAAAGCCTTTTGCAAATAAACAGCGCTATTCGTAATGCCGCTCCGGCAAAGCTGGTCCGCGACAGGTCCCAATATCGGTTTTCCAGTAATCCCAGAAATACCATTGGTAATGGCATGTAAAACCACATCGGAATCACTATTGCCCATGAGTGCGTAAGGTTCCGATAACTGCACGCCCGCAAGCATCAACGCTTTTCCTGCTGCCGGCTCTTGAATCCGATGGCTATCCTGTCCGATTCCAACCTTAATCATGGTCTAACCTTCCTGTCGCTAGCCATCCAATCCGCCCATTGCAAATCCTCCGCCCCAGTCACTTTGCGGTTACTCTCGCTCCCAAGCACCCATTGCACCTCAAAACCGGCGCGTTCGGCCATTTGGGCTTCATCGGTAGGCACATCCCCCACCCATGGCGCAGCATAGATGGTTTTCAAGAGGTCGCGCGGCAACACCTGGGGCGTTTGCACCAGAATGAGTTTTTTTCTGTCCAGGGTACGGGTGATACTCGCTCCGGAAATTTCCTTCACAGTGTCCGAGGCAGGCAGGGCTGCAATGACGCAAACCCCGGGAGCAATTGCGGCCAAACACCGCCGAATGATTGCTTCCGATACAAATGGCCGGGCCACATCGTGCACAAGAATTACCGGCAGCTCAGGATCCAAGGCCTCAAAACCATTGCGTACGGATTCCCATCGTTCCGCCCCTCCTATCACCAATTTTACTTTTGGAAATGCGGAAAGGCGGACAGCATATTCTTCCATACGTTCATTCGGCAATACCAGCATGATGGACTTAACGAATTCCAATCGATGGAAGGCTTCCACAGTATATAGAAGCATGGGCTTGCCTGGTACCGCAGCGGATCCAGAAAGAGCCTCCCGTTTACCCAGCGCCACAAACTGTTTCGGTTCAGCACTACCGGCACGCATGCCCATCCCACCCGCAGGGAGGATAACGCCGATATCCGGTAGATGGGATTCAGGCTTTTCCAAGCAATCCTTTCAGATCCGCACCGGGCTCTTTTTGCCCAGGAGCAATGCTCGCATTTTGAGCGGCAGCCCCAAACATTTGATAAACCCTGTCGCATCCTGCTGATTGTACGTATCGACGTCCGAGAATCCGCCCAAACCTGGATCGTACAGTGAGAAGGGGCTGGACATCTTGGCCAAACTCATATTTCCCTTATACAGTTTCAGCGTCACGGAACCGGTAACCACTTCTTGGGTTGTATTAATAAAGCTGTCCAAGGCTTGTCGCAATGGCGTGAACCATAAGCCGTCATAAACCATCTGTGCGTATTTTGCGCCCACGCCTTGCTTATAAAGCAGTGTGTCCCGATCCAGCACCAATTGTTCCAGAAATTCATGGGCGCGATAGAGCAACGCGCCGCCGGGTGTTTCATACACACCACGGGACTTCATACCCACCAGACGATTTTCGACCATGTCCACCAAGCCGCAGCCGTGTTTGCCGCCCAATATATTCAGCTTCTCGACCAACGCCACAGCGCCTAGGCGCTTGCCATCCAGTCCGACGGGAATGCCCTTATGAAATTCAATGTCGACATAGCCGGGTACGTTGGGCGCCTTTTCTGGCAGAGTCGTCCAGCGCAGCATGTCCCAATTGTGTTCCTTTTCGGGATGTTCCAGGGAGCCGCCTTCATGGGACAAATGCCAAAGATTGCCGTCTTCGGAATAGATCTTTTTCTTGGATACCGTCAGTGGAATATTGCGCTGTTCGGCATATTCAATGGCATCTTCACGGGAGCGAATATTCCACTTGGGATCTTTCCAAGGGGCAATAATTTTGAGATGCGGGTTCATGGCCATGTAAGTCAATTCAAATCGCACTTGATCATTGCCTTTGCCCGTTGCCCCATGGGACACGGCATACGCGCCTTCCTTCTCGGCGATCAAAACCTGGTGCTTGGCGATTAAGGGCCGAGCCATGGATGTACCGAGGAGATACTGACCTTCATATTTAGCGCCCGCCTTTAATGTGGGCCAAACATATTCCTCCAAGAATTCCTGTCGCAAATCCAGCACATAACATTTGGAAGCGCCAGTTCGCGCGGCTTTTTCCTTAAGCGGGTCGGTTTCGATTTTGCCTTGGCCGATATCGGCTGCAAACGCGATGACATCCACATCGTAATTTTCGATCAACCAAGGAATGATGACGGAAGTATCCAGGCCTCCCGAATATGCCAATACCACTTTCGGCTTACCCGCTCTACTCGCCCCGCTGGCTTTACCGGCCTTGTCAGCCTTACCGGCCCCAACGGCCTTAGCGCCTTTGCCACCCTTGTGAGAATCCTTCACCGACTTCGTTTCGCTGCTCTTGCTCCGCTTCTCCATGACACCTTTCATAGATGCCGGGAAACCGCCTGGCATCTGGTTTGCAAAGATAAATGTAGCACAAAATCAGGGGGAATTAGACGACGGGAGAATCATCAGACTCAGGTGGAATCAGGCTCACCTCTGTAATCGGTTCCGATTTCTCTTCCGGTGGCTTGATGCCATTGGTTTCCATCGTTTGCATGACCACGGCCAATTTTTCATTGGTGACTCGGAGACGGCCGGAAAGAATTTTGATGAAATTCATGATCCATGGAGGCAATGCCGCCATCTGGGATTCGAACATTTCTCTCGTGATGATGATGACTTCGGTAAACTCCAGGGCTTTGACGGATGCGTCACGGGGAGTGTTGTCGAACATTCCCATTTCGCCGAACATACTGCCCGGACCAAGTTGGACCAACTCAATATTGACAGGACCTTGGGGCGATGCTTTGGTTTTGTAAACTGAGACCAAGCCTTTTTGAACGCTATAAATCCCGTCGCATTTCGAGCCTTGCTGGAAAATAATGTCCCCGACATGGTAGGTTCGTGTGATTTTCTTGAACATCTTGGAGGACACGGCCACCTGCGGGTTTATTCTTTCGTTTTATTTTACCATGGCCCGATCCAACCGGTCAATCAGCTCTCCAATCTCTTCTTTGGAAATGTTTATCGGAGGCAACAGCCTTAAAACATCCTGGCCCGCCCGATGCACCAGCACTCCCTGACGACGGCAGGAAGCCATCAAAGCAGCTAAATCTCCACCATAGCGGAAGCCGATAAGAAATCCCTTTCCTAAAACCGGGCCGCATGCAATGCCTTCCACAGCCTTTCGATCCACAAGTGTTTGCAGCCCCTGCCGCAGGGCGGCGGCGCGAATTCGGGCCTCTGCCAGAAATCCCTCGCGTAATAATGCACCGAGTACCGCCAGTCCGGCTGCACAAGCCACCGGGTTTCCGCCGAAAGTGGAACCGTGATCACCCGCATGAATGGAGTCCGCCACCGCATTCTGCATCAACACCGCGCCTAGCGGCAAGCCTCCCCCCAGTGCCTTGGCCAGGGTCACCAAATCGGGATTCAGTCCCATAGCCCTGGACGCCAAAATCTCCCCGGTTCGACCTAGGCCCGTTTGAATTTCATCGGCGATAAGCAGTACGCCCTTAGACTGGACTTCCTTTAGAGCCTGGATGGTTTCGGAAGACAGTGCGACTATGCCTCCCTCGGCCAACCATGGCTCAAACAAAATGGCGGCCGTTTGCGGGCCTACAGCCGCACGCAAAGCGGCGGCATCATTTACAGGGAGCGTGCGAAAGCCACCGGGAAGCGGTCCAAAACCGTTTCGGATTTTATCCTGGCCAGTTGCCGCCATGGATGCGTACGTGCGGCCATGAAACGAAGAGGTAAAAGAA
Organism: Fibrobacteria bacterium; assembly: GCA_043766615.1. Taxonomy (GTDB): domain Bacteria; phylum Fibrobacterota; class Fibrobacteria; order UBA11236; family UBA11236; genus Chersky-265. Next base: position 7,784 of record JAYUHW010000411.1, read on the forward strand.
AGGATTTCAATTTTCTGATCCAGGCCTTGGGAAAGCCAATGCCTGCGGGCAAATTTTATCGCCCCTTCATTGGCCTCGGTGCCGCTGTTGCAAAAGAAGGCTTTGTCCATTCCCATGGCCTGGCATAAAACTTCCGCCAACTTCATTTGCGGCTGCATCAAATACAGATTACTGGCATGCAGGTACAATTCAAGCTGTTGTTGGATGGCCGATACAATGGGTGGGAAACAATGGCCAAAGGCGTTAACGGCTACTCCTGAGACGCAATCCAGGTAGCGCGTCCCTTTATCATCCCACACCCAACTTCCCTGGCCGCGGACGATGACGAGATCCCGTACTCCATAATTTTGGATCAAATAATTAGGTTCCATGGATGTTACGTCCTTCCTTGAGTGTTCCACTG
>JAYUHW010000412.1:0-3288 GCA_043766615.1 Fibrobacteria bacterium
GCTACTTGACCCGTCGAGACGTCCAACAGGCAAATCCGACCGATGGCAGGGGGACGATCTGTCACCGGGATGGGAAGTTATGGAGAAGCTGATCAACCGCCATGGCAACATGGCGATTAAGCTGGGTCCGGGGCTCACGCTGCCGGCTTTTCTGGAAGATCATGAAATTGAATACCTAGGCCTGCGAGATGAATGCCTTGAAGCCCTGGTATGGACAGGGCAATTGGGACGACCTGGCTGGGTTAAAGCAGTGGAACTTCCCAGTGGCGCCACTTTGGAAGCCCCGCGAACCGATTTAGCCGATACTTTTGGCCGTACCGAAGCACCTGGTACTTATTTATTTGAGCCCGTAAAATCTGTGGTACGGTCCCATCTTTTTGGTGTGCTGGCGGCACGCCATGGCTTATGGCAGATCGATCCACGTATTGCATACTTGTCTGGAAATGAACCCGTGGAAAGTCCATTATTAAAGTCGTACCAAGTCCTAAAAGAACTGCCTTATGATTTCAAAGTGCTGCGTGAGTTCTTGCGCAAAGAAGAAGTCGGTCGATTGGAAGTCAAGAAGAGAGGCGTCAATCTTATTCCGGAGGAATTCCGCGCTACCCTACGGCTCGCTGGGCCCAATGAGGGGACTTTGGTTTTTACAAAGGTGATGGATCGAAAAACCGTGTTTTGGACCCGGCGGATTTATGTCTAGTTCAATCTTCCACTAGAAATGTGGTTTGTCCCACAGTAAAGCTGTCACCGGGATGAAGGATGGCGCTGGGAACCCGTTCCCCGGCAACCACCATGCCATTGGTCGATCCCAAATCGATGACGGTTATGGTCCCATCCCCGACCACGTCAATGGATAAATGCTTCCGTGAAATATGCGGATCAGGAATAAAAACATCGCAACCTTGATCTCGGCCAACCAGATTCATCCCGACTTTAAGCGGATACCTGGAATTGTTGCATATCAAAAAGGGCATGTTTCCTGCGATGATGGGTCCATTCTAGCCTTACCATTCCATTGAATTCAAGAAAAGAAAGCGGTTTTCCGAATTTTAGGCTGGCGCTGGGCTATCCCTTTAAAGGGCTGTTTGGTCTAAAAAGTTAGTAAATATCGCCATTGGGCTTTGATCTTACCGACCACTCTATCATAGAATAGCACCGTAGGTAAAGCGATGTTGTTGCAATTTGGGCTTTTGATTTAAGGTACGACGCGAGGTCTATGGGATATTCAGAAAAGCCTTCGATTTTGGTGGTGGAAGCGTCGCGTGTGCTTTCCAAAGTAACGGAACAGCGGTTGTCCCCATTTTATAGGATTGAGATGGCTTATGATGGGGAAGACGCCGTTCGCCAGATCCTGGCAGAAAATGATTTTGTGGCAGTGGTATTGGATTTGGTATTGCCAAAACTAGACGGAATGGAAGTGCTGCGCACCCTACGCAATCAAGGCCTCAAGGTCCCCGTAATTATTGTAACTGCCAAACCCAGGGCGACATTCGAGCATGAGGCTAAAGAGCTGGGTGTTGAGTTCATGTTGGCCAAACCTCTGGATTATGGCATTCTCATCGATTTATTGAAGCAAGTGCATTCCCAGAATTCCGCGCGTATTGAAGATGTCGCAGATAATAAAGCCACGGGGAAAAAATACCCTTTCCGCATCGCCAAAAAATCCTGCTACATATGTGGATATGATAAAGTGAATGTTTATTTACTGATTAACAATGGAATTCACGAGGATTGGAGCCATGGCGCTTACCCGGTTTACTCGCCATTGAATGGATACGAGAATTGGGACGGCCTCAAAACCATGGTTGCGGTTTGCCCCTATTGCCTTTTCGCTTCCGCAGATCCAGCCGATTTCGCGGATAGATCAGATGCTATCTATCCCTACAACGAGGAGTCCAAGAAAATTTTGGCGAGGTCCATTTCCTTCCGGAAACGCCTGGTTCCTGAGGCCATGGACATTGATCCGCGCTTTGATGATGCCCATCGCAATTCCGAGACGGTAACGGTCTCTTTGATCCTGGCTGAAAAATGTTGCAATGGATTGATTCTAGGCGGAAAAGTTGGAGCCTACTGCCAGGCGGGAATGTATACAACCATGATTGGTGCTTTACAGTCTTCCATCGAAAAATATCGGGAAGCATTGGTGAGTTTTGAAAACCAATTGAAGCACAAGGACGCTCCTCGACGGGTATTGGTGAAAACGTATTTTTTCTGTATCGTCCTGAATATGCTGCTCAGTCGAACCAGCAAGGGGCGGGACATTATGAAAAGTGTGGAGCTGCTTTATTTGAATGCCAGCTATGAAGAAATTTCTGAAGAAGAGCAGGAATGGTTGATGCGTATCAACCATATATGGAAAGCGGGCATTGGATCCGGTAGCCCCAGGGAAATTGTGTGATCCATTACGCCCGGGTTTCCGAGCCGGCGTCCAGATTTATCGTACATACTTCCACTGCACATATCGGAGGAGCTGAGTATAGTCTCTTGCAGGCTATTGATGCTCTGGGCATAAAACCACTTTTCCTGGTTCCATCAGAAGGGGCCTTAACCATTGCCCTGGCCAATCGGGGGTGGAATTTTTTGGTTTTGGCCTGGCCCCCTGGATTGGCTGGTCTCACGCAAAGACGCTGGTTTGCATTACCGGTTGTCTTTCCGGGGCTAATTCGCTATTTATTTCTGCTTTACCGAGCGATTCAAGGTGCGGAAACCGTTTGGTCCAGTGGATTCAAAAGCCATTTTACCTGCGGCTTTTTGGCTCCCTGGATTAGGCAGACCCTGGTATTTGATATTCGAGATTTTCTGCGGCCCAAGTTCGTACGCGTATTGATTTCCAGCCTGGCCGGAGTTTTTCATTGTCGGGTTCGGGTGAACAGCAAAATTGTTGGGGCGGATTATCCAAGCGCCGAGGTGGCTTACCCTATTGTGAAATGCCTACGTCCACCCGTAGACCGCCGAAAAAAAGGCGGCAAGCGCATCATCACTCACTTGGCATTCTTTGCCCCGTATAAGGGTCAGGATCTTTTTTTGGACTTTGCCCGGGACCTCTTGGCTGCAGGTGTGGATGCGGAGTTTTGGATAATCGGGGATGTGATTTACCCCGCAGAGGAGTACGCGCATTATCGCGAGAGCCTTTTCACCAAGGTTGTTGGGCTGGGTCTTACTGACCACGTTCGGTTTTTAGGTAAGGTTGGAAATGGGGAAGAGGTGCAGACCCTTTTGGAACAAACGGACTTGCTGATTCATTGTACGCATGAGCCGGAACCTTTTGGTCGATCCGTTATGGAAGCCCTA
>JAYUHW010000413.1:0-4134 GCA_043766615.1 Fibrobacteria bacterium
CCCACCATTTGGGAAAACGTGAAAGAGTTGTCCGAAAAGGTTTTGGCAACCGGCGCGTTGGTCGGCATTGGTCTCGATGGGGATTCCGATCGCATCGGCGTGATCGATGAAAAAGGCGCGCTGATTCCCGGAGACTTGCTCACCTTGATTTTTGCCAAGGATATTCTGAAATCGCTTCCCGGATCCAAAATCATTTATGAAGTAAAATCCTCCATGGCCCTGGAACAAGAAATCACGAAAGCGGGCGGCATTCCCATTATGTGGAAAGTGGGCCATTCCCTACTCAAGAAGAAAATGTCGGAGGAGAACGCACCCTTGGCTGGTGAAGTCAGCGGACACGTGTTCTTTGGCGATCGCTATTTTGGATATGACGATGCCATATACGCAGGTTGCCGTCTGTTGGAAATCCTGGATAAGTCGAATTGCGCGCCCTCGGCATTACTGGCCGGAGTTCCAAAATATTTCAATACCCCAGAGATTCGCTGCGAGTGTGAAAGCGATGAAGAAAAATTTCGAATCGCCCAAAAGGCCATCGAGTATTATTCGAAAACGGCCAAAGTGATCGATATTGATGGCGTGCGCATTCTGTTCCCGGATGGTTGGGCTTTGGTTCGGGCCTCGAATACGCAGCCTAGTTTGGTCACCCGCTTCGAAGGAGCCACGCAGCAGCGCTGCGACGCCATCCAGGAGGAGATTCTGAGCAAGCTTAAAACCTTTGGGAATATTCGCATCGGATCCAGCCACTAACTTACGCTCCGTTTCGCCTGAAGCGGATTTATGTCGATGCGCAGGTCAGTTTCGGTAGTCTTTTCCGAATTCCAATTCGTTAGAATTTTTTCCGTTGAGTTCCTTGATGTCATCCAGGGCACGTCCGGTATAATTGGAAAGACTCGTCAAGAACGCGTGTAAGATGTCGAAAAATTCCGGCAGCGTTTGGGCGCGCAGGACTTCCGTGCGCCCGCCCTTGGAGTTGGGGAGGCATTTGAGAACCCGGGCAGCCATTTGCTTGAGCTTCCCTAAGATCCGACCCTGCCCATCCACGCGCCCTCGCCCATCTATCTGGCCTGACGCGTCCAGTTCTTGCCGAAGCAAGTCGTGGTAGAGGGTGAATATTTCACGATGATCTTCCAAAGTGGGTTCCTGGGGCATTTTGCCCGCATAGAGATCCGCCACCTGTCCAAAGATCCAAGGATTGTGCAACGCGCCCCGGCCCACGGCCACGCCATCCACACCATAGCGTTCCAAACGGTCAAGGACATCCTCAACACGGAGGATGTCGCCATTGCCTATGACGGGGATTTCCGATCGAGATTTTGCCAAGGCGATCAAATCCCAATCTGCCAGGCCTTTATAGCCTTGCTGTCGTGTGCGCCCGTGGATGACTAGAGCTGAAGCGCCTTCACCGGCAACCACTTTCTGGGTTTCCAAAAGGTTGACCGAATCCTCATCCCACCCGGTTCTCACCTTGACCGTTACCGGAATCTTGACGGCTTTTTTAACCGCCGCTACGATGGACTTTAAATTATCGTGATCGCGCAGCAAGCCGGAACCACCGCCCTTGCGAACGATTTTGGGGGCCGGACAGCCACAGTTTATTTCCACAAAGTCGGCACCGGATTCCTCAACCATAACTGCGCCCCAAGCCATCCGTTCCGCTTCACCGCCATAAATTTGTACGGTAAAAGGTTTTTCCTCAGGAGCGAAAGCCATCTGCCGGCAGATTCTGGGATTGAGACGGGTGAGGCCTTCCACAGTAATGAATTCGGAAACCAATAAGCCGGTGCGGCCACCGGACAGGCGGGAGATGAGACGTCGAAAACTGATATCCGTCACGCCCGACATGGGCGCTAGATACACGTTCGGGAAAATGGACTTGCCCCCTACCTCGTAGCTTTTGCGGATCCGGGCCGCCCGGAGGAGCAGAGCAGACTCAGGCTGGGAAACGTCCGTCATGCCGAAATCAGTTTTTCTCCCCGTAAATCGGGAACCGGCGCGAAAGCTCGCGTACTGCGGAGCGTATGGACAAAAGTTTATTCTCATCCTTGTGGGCGAGGATGGCTTCATCGATGAGGCCGGCTACTTGAATGGCTTCTGAGATTCCCATGCCTTGCGTTGTCATGGCTGCGGTACCGAGACGGATGCCGGAAGGATCCATGGCTTTGCGGGTATCGAATGGAATGGTGCTGCGACTGCAGGACATGCCCACATGCTCCAAAGCCACTTCCGCAATTTTACCCGTGATATCCTTGCTGCGCAAGTCGACGACCATGAGGTGATTGTCGGTTCCGTCTGTGAGAATTTTATAGCCTCGGTTCATCAATTCACCAGCCATGGCTTGCGCATTCTTGATTACGTTTTTGGCGTAGTCCCGGAAAGCGGGTTGCAGCGCTTCCTTAAAGCTGACGGCTTTTGCGGCATTGATATGGTCATGCGGGCCGCCTTGAATACCGGGGAAAACCGTGCGGTCGATATCCTTTTGAAACTGGGCTTTGCACATGATGATGGCCCCGCGCGGTCCTCGTAAGGTTTTATGTGTGGTGGTGGTGACGATATCAAAAATCGGTACGGGATTTTCCAAAGCCTTGCCGGCGATAAGTCCGGCGATATGCGCGATGTCGGCAAAGGTCACTGCACCAACTTCATCGGCGATGGATTTGAAAGCTTTCCAATCGATGTCACGGGAGTATGCGGAAAAACCTGCGATGATCATTTTGGGGCGCTCGCGCAATGCCACTTCACGCACTTTGTTCATGTCGATGCGCTGAGTTTTCTCATCCACTTCATATTGGGAAAAACTGTAGTTGAGTCCAGAAAAGTTGACGGGATGACCGTGGGACAAATGGCCACCATGATCGAGTTTGAGACCCAGCACTTTATCGCCCGGCTTGACGGCCGCCATATACACTGCGAGGTTGGCGGGCGAGCCGGATAGGGGCTGAACGTTGACATGTTCTGCACCAAACAATTCCTTAGCACGCGCAATAGCCAAGGATTCCATCTCGTCAATGACTTCATTGCCACCGTAATAGCGCTTGCCCACATATCCTTCCGAATATTTATTCGTGAGAATCGAACCCATGGCCTCCATTACCGCTTGACTGGTAAAGTTTTCGGAGGCGATAAGTTCCAAGCCGTCCCCTTGACGGAGGGCTTCTTTGGCGATGATGGAGAAGATTTCCGGGTCGGTTTCCCTGAGGTTTTTCATGCTATTTGGCCCTTTACTGTGAGCGGGGAAAGGTAGAAAATCAGGCCCTAGGTTCGATAGGCCGCGTTGATCTTGACGTAGTCGTAGCTTAGGTCACAAGTCCAATAGGTCCAGGCATGTTCCCCAAGTCCCAAGGCAAGTTGGACGGAAACGTCCGGGGCCTTCATTCTTTCCGACAGATCCCGTTCGTCATAAACCAGCGCACTACCCTTTTCCATAACCCGAACGCCACAGAATTCCAGAATTAATTTTTCCGGCACCAATTGAGCCCCAGCGGAACCAGCAGCAGCCAGCACCCGCCCCCAGTTGGCATCGCAGCCAAAGAAGGCTGTTTTGACCAATGGGGAATTGGCGATAGCGCGACAAATCGCTTGTGCATCCGCCGTTGATGCAGCCCCGGTAATATTGATGGTGACAAGTTTAGTCGCTCCCTCCCCATCGCGAATAATGCTTTTCGCCAGTTCCTGCATGAGCTTAAGTAAACCCTCGTCAAAGGCAAGTTGCGATGTCTGAGAAAGTCCGGCATACTGGACTCCCGAGGCCCCATTGGCCAGCAATAGCACGGTATCGTTGGTGCTCATATCCCCATCGACAGAAATGGAATTGAACGATTTATTTACAGTGGATAGAAAGCGTTCCTGGTAGGTGGCATCGAGTTCCATATCCGTCGTCAAATAGGCCAGCATGGTGGCCATATCAGGACGGATCATTCCCGCGCCTTTGGCTACCCCACCGAGGCGCACTTCCTTTCCATCCAGGTTTAACGCGAGCTGAAACTTTTTTTCAAAAGTATCCGTTGTCATGATGGCTTCCTGGAATGGAACGGCCTGCTTTTCGTCTGAGAAGAGTCTGCCAATGCCTACTTTCAATTTTTCCATCGGCAAATATTCGCCGATGACGCCTGTTGAAGAAACCATGACTTCGCCGTC
>JAYUHW010000414.1:0-5590 GCA_043766615.1 Fibrobacteria bacterium
GCACCGCGTGAAATCCCTGCACGAGAAAAATGGAGACGATCAGGAAATATCCGGTTCCATGGGCCAGGAGATAATCCAAAAGGAACATCAAAGCGGGAAAGATTAGCCGGTTTTCATTATGCTGAGACCATTAAGATTTTAAACAGCATCGAATGCCAACGTCAAAGACAGTATTCTAACGTCCGACTGGAAAGGTTGGATACTTTTTTCGTTTCGGAACGGCCGTTTTTCGTCCGGCGGCATCGAAAAATTCCGATGTGGGTTTTTCACCTTGAATTTTGGCTGATGGCATCGCCGTCGTTACCGGTGGAATTGCCAATACTGCGATTTCAGCGAATTGCATCCGGTATTCCCCGGCAACTTGAACCAATTGGGTGCCGGTGATTCGTACATACCGAGCCGTGGTGGCGGGAACGATGAACCGTTGCGGCGCCACATAAGGGGCGGGGTAATTTGTTCGCGTCACCAAAGGATTCCAAGCCGCATTATCCGGTGAGGTCTCGATAGTGAAGGCAGTGGGAAATCCCGCTCCGGCCCATGAATCATCGGGATTACCGCCCGGACAGACACCGGCCAGAGTAGAAACCCGGGGATACAGTATGATCTGATCAAAAGTGAAGGCCGCTCCCAAATCCACTATCACCCATTCGGTATGGTTGGCGGTGAGGGAATTACTGCTGGTCCAACCCATGCTGGTATTATCGAGTGAAAAATTGCGCCCATCGGTGACACGGTTAAGCCCCCAACCTCCGGCTCCATAAGTACTGGAAGCCGTGGCCGTTTTCCCTTTGGCCAGATTTCGTCCCACGGAAGGCCCGGGAGAGGCGACACCGGCCGCCAAATCGACGCTGAAAGAATTGGTGAAAGCGGCAAGGGCAGAGATGTTTCCGTTGTCCGCAAAGAGCATCGGTTCGCTGATATAAATAAAGTCATGCCCCTTGACCCCATCCGGTGCTGACTGCCAGCGATCTCCCAGGTAAGCGTATTGCGCTCCCGTGACGGTTTCGATTTTGAGCGTGCCCAAGGGTTGGGCGTGAATGTTGGCACCGATGATATTCCCCACCGCGGTGAAAGGGCCGGTGGCCACGGTGGAACGCGCAACATCGGCGCTGGATCCGGCGGAGCAGAAACAGCACAGATTTCCCCACATGTTGTAATAGATACCGTTGCGCTTGAACATGGAAAAGCCCTCGCCATTTCCGATGGGGGAATACCCGGCCTGAATGGAGAGATAGTCGGCGGACAATTGCGCCACTCCGCCATTATGCCAGCCATATGCGCACCAGCCGGTTCCGTCATCATCAACCAGTATGGCAAAATCTCCCACGCTGCCGCCCAGCGGAAAACTGACATTGGCGTTTTGCACGGTGAAGGGTCCCCAAGGTTTATCGGCCGTGGCCACACCGAATTGGCCGGTCCAGCCCAACCCGCGGGGATACCAGTTGTACCACAGCACATATTTGCGCGTCAGGGCGTTGTACACCACATGCGGGCGGAAATACATGCCCCAAAGTGAATCAACCACACTGGTGATATCTCCATGGTGGGTCCAATTCACCAAATCGGGAGAGCTGTAAACCACAAATCGATTGCTGTACACGGTTCCGTTCTGATTATTGTACGCGGTACCATACAGGTAATAGGTGCCGTTGAACCGCATCAGGGATCCGTCATGGGCATCCAAGGTGTCGCCGTTCTGATCCACCCGGGGTGCCGTATTGCTGATGGAGACGACGCGAGCCATGGGTTGAGAGAATATCCCCAGCATACCGAGCAATGCAATTCGAAACAAATTCAAAAATTGGATTGAAGTCATGTCTGCGCTTCCTATTTCAATCAATCATAGCGATTGACCTGGGTAATCAGTGCATAGGTAAATCGAACTCTATTTTCCGTCAATAGCCAAGCTCCCCAGCCCCAAAATTGGCACCCCATTCGCGCCAAGGGGCACCTCACCCTTCCCCCGCTGGGTATTGACCCAATTAGTCCCTGTACTCCGGCCAATCCGCACTTTCACCCTCGCCGTGCCACTCGAGCTACAGCGCTTCAGGCTTGGGCGGCGGAACCAAAGCCGCCGGATTTGCTGCAGGGTCTATTCGAACATGGCATGAAACATTTTTTGATGTCCGATCGCCACTGGCTCCTGACCTCGGCCGTTTCCGATCTGCTCCCCACTTACCAGCGCATCGGTTTCAAAAAGCTGAAGGCCAGTTACAAACATCCCGCCCTGAACAATCAAGAACACCACCTGATCCTAGCCCCGCGCAGCGCGTTCCTATGGGGTAAAGGCATGAACCTGTTGGTCTGGAACACCCTTTTCGGCGACGTGATCGAATACCTGCTCGACCGGAATCTGGTGACCGTAACCGGCACGGAACGCCTGCTGATTAGAACCAAACTGCTTTTCCGTCCGTTGTTGAAAAAGTTCCTGGCTACCCGCGCCAACCAAGCCTTCCGGTTGCATTTGCAGGCCCTGCGACTGGCTGCTCTGCGGGAGCGGCCTAGAAGCGCTGGGACGTTATGACAGTACCCAATTTCAATGATTGGAAGGCATTATTTTTTGAACGACTCTTTTCCCAGGTAGCCCTAATCCTTTAGGTTTATCAGGCTTTCTCTGTCGTAGTTTCGGTTTTTGCCGTGTCGTTGCCTCAACACGGAGTCGGAATCCCATCTCCTGAAAGATCGAAGAAAGGCTCTGCAATTCTGGGTTTCCCTTTTCCGATAGAATCCTGTTTAGATTAACCCTGTGGAGCTTTGTTTTTCGGGCTAAGGTCTGTATTCCGCCCTGAGCAAGAGCGACGTTCCTCAAGGCAAGCAGAAAAACCCGTGGGTCAGAGTCCTCAAGGGCCGCGTCAAGATACGCCGCAGCCTGAACTTCATCCTTCAAATCTTCTAGCAAAGCCTGATAATAACTTTTGCTTCTCACTTATGCTTCTCCTCTAAAAATTTGAACCAATATTTTCGAGCCATAAGGATGTCCTTCTTCTGGGAGGATTTGTCGCCACCGATTATCAAAAGAACAATCCTGTACGCATCCCTACCGTAATAGACCCGGTAACCTGGACCGAAATCAATTTTAAGTTCCCAAAGATTCCCCTTAAGGTCTCGTGAATCTCCGAACAATCCCAGTGCAATTCTATCGATTCTAGTTCTAACAATTCCCTTCGCTTTTACATCTTTGAGCTTGGATAACCAGGCTTCGAATGGACATTCCCCTGAATCAAGCTGCAAAGTTCTTATTTCGTAACGGATCATAATTGTATCTTAAAAGATACAATTATGCAATCTAAAAATCAAGGTAAAATACCAGGAAACCCAATAAGGAAAGTGCCAAATGAATTGGCCCGAAGTGCATTCACCACGAATACCGCAGCACGGAACGCCTGCTAATTAGAACCAAACTGCTTTTTCGTCCGCTGTTGAAACGCTTTTTGGCTACCCGCGCCAACCAAGCCTTCCGCTTGCATCTGCAGGCCCTGCGACTGGCTGCCTTGCGAGAGCGGCCTAGAAGCGCTGGTACCTAATATAGGTAGTTTTTGCCAAATTTGATGAAAATTAGCCTATTTTTGGGTGTGAAAGCCCACATTCCCATAAACCTACTTGCCCTTTTATCTGGGTAGGAGGTATGTTTAAGTAAAGAAGTCGAAAGGCAATGAAATGGCACTTGTACATCTTGATCCTAAAAAGCGTGTGGCACTGGGTAAACTCCTGCAGGGGCGGGACGTGAGCACCTTTGATGCCGAAGTTCTGCCCTCTGGTGAAATTCTGTTACGGCCAATGGCCGTGGTTCCAGAGCATTGGATCTACAAGAACCCAAAAGCTTTGGCATCCTTGAAGCGAGGAATTGAAGGTGCGGCCTCGGGTCGGGGTCGATCGTTGACCGAAATTCGCAAGGATCTGAAAGCCAAAGGTCTGCGGTAGTAGGTAATTCAAATTGAAGTTTGAAATAGTTTTATCGCCAGAGGCCCATGAACAATATGTCGCCTTGCACACACCAGCTGGCAAAACCGTTTTAAAAGCCATAGACAAGACCCTCGCATACATGGAAACAAACCTAAGGCACCCATCCCTGAATACCCATGAGTTTTATGGAATGAAAGGCCCGGACGGCGAAAAGATTCTTGAATCCTATGCTCAGAATAAAACGCCGGGAGCATATAGGATTTTTTGGTACTATGGTCCCGGTAAAAATAGATTGACAATTCTTTGTATCACGCCGCACCCATAGAGTTAGGAGTATGTTCCAAAGGTCGACTTGCCGCTCTGCCAAAGATGCAGGAGGATGTTGCTGGTTTAGAACGCATGTCGACGGATTTGCATATGCCTGTGCTTGCCATCCTGGTTTCCAAATGTCCACCTGCAAAAAGGATTGGAATAGTTTTGTGTATGCCCTGACAACGCGCCTTGGAGGAAATCGGAGTGTAATCCGTTCTTTTGCATTTATTTAATCAAGGAACATGGATTCCCATTCCAATTTTGGTTTAATTCGTTGAAAAAATGGATTTTATGCATTGTAAACCTTAAAAATATCGTCTAGAATTAATCTAAATGTCGTTCATAAATATTTCCGAGTCCCTGAAAATTGCCGAAAAAAGACTGCTGGGGAAACCGTCCAAAAACTCTGGCAGGCGTCCACGTTCCGACCGTGGAAAGATGCGCATTTCCCCGAGACTTGCCGCAAAACTGAACGCGATTCTATCCGAACAGGAAAAGCCGTCCATAAAAAAAATATTGAGCGAGCTTACCGAGTATTGCAATAAAAAAAGAGCCAAGCCGCCAGCGCGCGCCACGCTGTATCAATTTATGGCTAAAACTTCAACTGGGAATTATCAGCCGATGTCATTGCCAATGGCGGTGCAGGACGCTTTATACAATTTGGACCTGAATGTTCCTGTCCCAGGCCACCAACTGGCCTTTTATTGTTTCAACTACGGGAACCTTGCTGCGATAAGTTTTGCTTCCGTTCTTCCATGGCTGCCTTTATACCAAGCTGCCAAAATGCGCGGGTATCGTGAAAAAAGCCGTGGCTTGCTTGAGGCCGTACTGCGGGTACGGGGAATATGAACCCCCTTGCGCCCAGCCGTGTCATTCCTGAACTATTGGCCGAGGCCATTGCGAGTCTCCCGAAATACATCCATTTTTGTTTTGGAAATGTTGACACCTTTTTCTGAGGAACATCGCCTCACTGTCACCGGGATTCTCGCCACCAAGTTGCACGCAATTGTCGACCGGGGTTTTCGCCGTGATTTCTTCGATCTTTATGTGATGCTTCAGGATCAGAGTCTGGGCATGGCAGATTGTTTAGCGGCCATGCGTGCCGTCCACGCCCAGCCTATCCCCGATCCCTTGCTTTTGCGGGCCCTGACTTATTTTGACGATTCGGATCGGGAAGCCCCGCTCCCCAATGAAGGAAAAAAAGATTGGGAAACGGTGAAGGATTATTTCTTGACCCGTATCGGACATCTATTGATTCCTCCTGCCCGGAAACTTTCCATCCAATCCCAGCGCATCGATGTGAAACCTGGATAAACAGGGCTTAAACCCTGACCTTAACTTCCGCCCCCCATTTTGGTACGTTTACCGCCGTACC
>JAYUHW010000415.1:0-7795 GCA_043766615.1 Fibrobacteria bacterium
CCGGGGAGTAGGATAGGTTTAACCGGGCCCGTTGTCCGTGCGGACAGATCCAATGCATACAATTTGCTCAGTCCCTCTTCATTCAGCGCGTAGATCAGGAGACTCCGGTCTTGATTGGCATTGACCCATTCCACATCCCAGTTGGATTTTGGTGACAAGGGTTCGGGACCTTCACCTGCGCGTGCAGGGCTTTTTCCCGGCTGGGTCAGGTAAAGGCGAACGTACTCGCCCTCCCAATCGGATGTAAAACAAACGACCCAGGGAATATTTTTTCCATTCGGTGGTGTCACTGGAGGCACAAAAATCGCGTTACCGGCGAAGGCGCGTTGCCCGGGAGGGAGCAATGGAATCAAAGCGCCGTCTGATAGAGACAGTATATGCAGTTCCGCATCCGAGGCGGAAATGTATTTCTGCACCAGCAGGTATTTGCCATCCGGACTCAAGTCCATCGGCGACCACGTACCGGGTAGGCTGAGGAGCAAGGTGTCTTTCCCATCGCTGCGACCGAGGCGAATGTCCCAGCGATCCGTTCCCTTTGGGGTGTGGGCATACACAAACGTTGTGCCGGAGTCGTTCCAAAAGACGCCTTCGACGCGGCCAGGAGGGATGTTTAGGTCTTCGCTTTGTCCCGTTGCCAAGTCTAACAAGGAAAGGCGAAAATCCTCATCGCCCCCGGTGTCCTGTATGTAGAGGAGATTTTTACGCGTGGGGTTTGGATTTGGATAAAAGCCGGCCATGCGTTTGGTGAAGGATGTCAATGGCTTGCGTTCGGCACCCGGGCTCGTGACGCGATAAAGTTGGGGGTAACGGCCAAGTTCACTTCCAACCAGCATACCCGAGTCCCCGTCCCAACTGCCAAATCGAGAAGCGCGCACCTGGGTATAGGCCGGAAGGGTGGCTAGAATCGAATGGGCCGAGTCTGCGATAGGATGAAGCAGTAGGTTTATTTTATCCGAGGATCGGGAACCGGCAGGTGAAATTTCCAGATGAAATGCGGCAGTATCCGGCGTTACCGTTGCCGTTGCAAATGCAAGTTCAGCAAGGAGGATATGGGTCAAACAGAATTGCAGAAACAGTCTTAGGCCAGGAAGCATTTTTCGCAACCCTACTCGCCTTTGATTCCGTGCTTGGCCAGTTTATTGTGTAGGCCTTGCCTGCTCAATCCCAATGCCTTGGCTGCATGCGATATATTCCCACCCGAAGCTTGCATGGCGCGGTGGATCCAGTCGACCTCTAATGCCATGACGGCTGCATCGAGAGGCAGGTCCTGGGGTATCGCAGCGGGTACCATAGATTCCGTAGCTGTTGGGTGCGCAGTTTTTTTATCCAATCCTTGAATCCTATCCGGCAGGTCTTCGGGGAGGATAACGTTGCGGTTACCGATCATGTTCAGGGCGTATTCCAGGGCGTTTTCTAGTTCGCGTACATTGCCCGGAAAGTTGTGGGCGCCAAGCAAGGTCAAACTCTCCGGAGCCAATGTCGGCACAGCCTTGCCGAGCTTGGCGGCTTTCTTACGTAGAAAATGTTCAGCCAATACGGGGATATCGTCCCGGCGTTCGCGCAAGGCGGGCGTGCGTACCGGCACCACGGCCAATCGGTAATATAGGTCCTCGCGGAAACTCTTGTCCTCGACCATGGCTTCCAGATCCCGATGCGTCGCGGCGATGACCCGAACGTCCACGCGCTTTTCAATTCGTCCGCCCACCTGGGTAATGACGCCTTCCTGGAGAAAACGCAAAACCTTGGCTTGCAGGGATAAGGTCATGTCACCGACCTCATCCAAAAACAAAGTACCGCCATGGGCGCTTTCGATGATGCCGATGCGCGTTTCCACCGCGTGGGTAAAGGCCCCTTTGACATGGCCGAAAAGTTCGCTTTCCAAAATGGAATCCGGCAAAGCGGCGCAGTTCTGGGCCACGAAGGCTTTATCCTTGCGGGATCCACCGAAATGAAGTGCCCGGGCCACCAGCTCTTTTCCAGTACCCGATTCCCCCGTAACCAGCACGGTACTCTGGGAAGGCAGCAAGGCTTGCAGTTTAGCCTTAAGCCGCTGCATGGGCGCGCTAAGGCCGATTAAATCCTTGAAGGCGGACGTGGACTGGATAGTTTCGGCCTTGAGCTGAATGTTTTCGCGTTCCAATTGCTGGTTTCTAACCTTTAGCTCGGCTTGCAAGCGCTGATTCTCGGAGGACAAATCATGCATTTGCACGGCTTGGCGTATGACCATTTCCAGATGAATCGGTTCCCAGGGCTTGTGCAGAAAGTGGTAGATCTGACCCTTGTTCACGGCCGCCACCACTGATTCAAAATCTGAATAACCCGTGATCAGGATGCGAATGGTATCGGGATACGTTTCCTTGACCCAGGCCAGAAATTCCGAACCGGGTTCGCCGGGCATGCGCTGATCGCTCAACACACAGACGATGCGGTTATCGGCGAATACTTTACGCGCCTCCAACGCATTGGCCGCGCCTAGGCAATGGTATTCGTCCTCTAAGGAACGGATGATGCTGCTCACGATGGCGGGTTCGTCGTCGACGATGAGTATTGTCGGTTTTTTGGTTTCCATAGGCATCAGAGGTTTGGCTCCTTGGACTGAGGCAAAGGCAAAGTGATAAGGAATTCGGCGCCGTGAGCGGGGGCTCGTGCCGGGCGAGCTTCGATTTTACCTTGATGGGCGGTGAGGATCTGATAGCAAATATGCAGCCCCAAACCTATTCCCTGACCCACGGGCTTGGTGGTGAAGAAGGGCTCAAAAAGGCGTGGAAGATTTTCCGCTGTGATTCCCGGCCCGTCATCGGCAATGGAAATCACGGCTTGGCTCTGCTCTATATGGGTGTGGATGCGGAGTGTGCCATTTTCCCCCATGGCCTGACCCGCGTTCACGAACAAGTTCAGGAAGACCTGTTGGATTTGGGTTTCATCAGCTTCGAGTAGGGGAATGGGTGCATAGTCCTTGCTGATCCGGATATTTTTGCTGAAACCGGTTTGCGCCAGGAGCAGGGTTTTGTCCAGCAGTTGGAGGATATCACAAGGCCGTTTGTGAAGGACGTTTCCGGGTCCCGGACCTGGACTTGGAGTGCCGGCGCGCGAAAGGCCTCGAAGGTTTTGTACGATGTCACGGATACGTATGGACCCTTCCTGGCTTTCTCTCAGCGCTTGATCGATTTTATGCACCATGGCTAAAGACTCCGGGTCCATGGGCCTTTTTTCAAGCGTGTCCAGGTATTTTCTAATCTGAAACAAATTTGCATAAATAAAACCGATGGGATTGTTCAGCTCATGAGCGATACCGGCTACCAGTTGGCCCAGTCCCGCCAATTTTTCACTGTGAATGAGTTGCTGCTGGGTATGTTTGACTTCCTCAATCAAGTTGTTGAGCTCCCGATTTTTTTCGACCAACTCTTTCGTGTACTGTTTGCGCGCGATATTTCCCGCCAAGGCTTTGACCAGAGCGCGTAAAAAAACAAAAATCGCCGTAATCGCCAGAAGGATTAAAAGAATCTTCCGGCGCCAGACGGGATCGCGTAAAGCGTTGTAGACGGCCCGGCTGCCCCGTTCCCAGGCGACGCTGACGGGTCCAGCTTCCCAGACTTCCAACAGCGTGTCGCTTGGGCCGATGTTCCGGAGTATGGTTTTTCCGCTGGGAAAGCGCACGCTCAGCTTCTTGGCATTTTGTGAGTCCGGTAGAAAAACGGTTAGCGGTCCCACGTAGGAACTGAGATACCCGGAACCGCCATGAATTTCAAAGGTTTGGGCTTGTCGCCAGGCTTGTGACTTTGAACTGCCTTGGATAGAATCTGGAGATTCCGCCCAAATCCCAATGCGACTGCCAATGCCGTTGCGGTTACTTTGAACGCCGCGCAGCACAATTTTTAATTGCCGAGACACCGGCCTCGGTCCCTCTAAAATCGAGGAGGCGCTGTCTCTCGAAATGATGACACGCTCGTCTCCGGGAGCAGGTGTCAAGTCCCCGAACATGAATCCAGTATTGTAACGAGAGTCTTCATCGTTTATGCCGACTTCAGATAGCGGGCGCGCAAGGAAGGCGCCGTTGTGATTTTCGTAATAATAATTATGGGTTCTCGTGGTGAGAAACAGGTCTAGATCGCCATCGCCGTCAAAATCCCCGAATGCGCCGCCATAACTGTCCAGGGTATCTTTAAGGCCCAGTGCCTGCCCCTGTTCCAGAAAATGAATCGGCCTTGGCGTCGGCCGCCAATTGGCGGGTAGCTCCGCCGTCAAAGGAGGATTGGCCTCATTCACGAGCAAAAGATTCGTCCCTTGCCGCACGGTTATCAAAAGATCCGGGTCGCCATCTTTGTCGAAATCGCCCGACAATACGGCGTTGCAGCGCATGCCGTCTGGAAGTGCCAGTCCCAGATTCACTTCCTTGAATCGGAAAGGACTGACTTGTTCGTAAATCCGCAGGGGATGATGCCAACCTGTTAGAATCAAATCCTGGTCCCCGTCCAAATCAAGATCGGACCACAATGCGCCTTGGGATCCAGAGTCCGCGGATAAGCCTGCGCTGTCGAGAGGTATCGGCAAGAATCGTAGGCCATGATCGTTTCGGTACAATCGTACCGGCCCCTGTTCATTGGTCAGCAAGAGGTCAAGGTAGCCATCCTGGTCCAGGTCCGCCCAAATTCCCATATTGGCATCTACGTTACGCATCAATCCCATGCGCCGAGTTACAGATCGGAAAGTGCCGTCCTTGTTATTCTTTAAAAGATCCAAGGCCTCGCCCCAACCGCAGATGAGAATGTCTACGGCCCCATCATTAT
Source organism: Fibrobacteria bacterium (assembly GCA_043766615.1). Classification (GTDB taxonomy): domain Bacteria; phylum Fibrobacterota; class Fibrobacteria; order UBA11236; family UBA11236; genus Chersky-265. The sequence goes on from JAYUHW010000415.1 coordinate 4,788, forward strand.
CAAAGTCTACGGCGCTGGCTCCCAGTTCCAAATTGCGGATGCCTTGCGGTGTCAAGTTGCCGCCCACGCCGGCGGAAATACTTTTGTCGCGAAAGGTTCCATCGCCATTGTTGACAAGCAGTCGATTCAATGTGCGGAAGCCGACCATATACACGTCGAGCAATCCATCCCCGTCGAAATCGGCCAAAGCCACGCCATAGCTGTCGCGGATATCGGGGATGGGAACTTTGGCGGCGGCGGGAAAAACGCAGAGAAAAAGACTCGCGAAAGTCCATGCGCTTAGGTGTCGGATGAGTGGTTCTATAAGTGGAAACATAGCAATAACCCCTGGTCCAGACGATTTGGGCGCAGGGGTTTGGGCGGGGGTGCCGTTATAAAAACAGGTTTTCACCGGCTGACGTAAGAATCCCGATGATGCCGATGCTTGCCATGGGTTTCATACTTTTCGATCACCGTCACCTTTTTTCCACAGCGACCATGCCGAACGGTTTTGATCACGGTGACTTCGCGGCGCGGTTCTTGATGCACAATGGTGACATCCCGGTGACTCGTTCCGGATCGACCGTAGTCCACGCCAACGCGGATTGTGCCTCCGGGGATTTGATGCACAACTTCCACATGTCCGGAAGTTGCGGTGACTTTGACGGGGCCGCGGTATTCATTTCCGTGGGCGAAGGTGCGACCAAAGGGAGTGAGGAGAGTGGCGAGGAATAGAACCAGGCCAAAGCCAAGGGTGCGGGTATTTAGCCAGACGACGGTTGATGTTTTGACGGGTTGCATACGGGGTCTCCTTAAAGGGTGATGCAGTATCCATTAATCAAATATCGGGCCAATGGAAAAAGGGGGAAGAGTGCGTGGGTGAGGGCTAAAAATCAGTTGAAAGGAGGTTGGGCTGGGATTCGGCTGGCAATTTGGTGGACGGAGCGCTGGAGTTCGGTCCACGTGCTGGACAGATAATAAACGGGCTTTAAGTTGCTATTAGCCAATTGACTATATTTAGTAATAAGTATAAATTTATAAATATGTATGAAACCTTCTAACTCAAAACCGGCTTTTTCAGAGGATTTCGACAATCCGTTTCGGCCTGGCGCGGGACATATGCCCCCTTTCCTGGCTGGACGGGAAACCGCTGTTACGGATATAGCTCGGCTACTGGATCAAAAAATCATTCTAGAAAACCTGGTGGTGACGGGGCTACGCGGCGTGGGCAAGACGGTTCTAATGGAGCGAATGAAACCGTTGGCCATCGATCAGGGTTGGCTGTGGGTGGGAACTGATTTGTCGGAAGCGGCTAGTCTAAGCGAAACAAATATTGCCACCCGATTGCTTGCGGATCTCGCGCCTATCGCGTCCCTCTTTTCCGTGAAAGGAGAACCCAGTCGCAGCTTGGGTTTTACGGCGAAGAAAACAACCCATTCCGTCCAACTCGATTACGACACTTTGGTCGCCGTCTATGAAAACACCCCGGGACTTAGTGCCGACAAACTAAAATACGTGCTCGAAATGGTATGGTCGGCTGTATCACTGCACGGAATTCAAGGCGTTGTCTTTGCATATGATGAGGCCCAAATTCTATCCGATCATGCCGCCAAGGAGGAATATCCTCTTTCCTTATTGCTTGACGTCTTTCAATCCATTCAGCGCAAAGGGATCCCTTTCATGCTGTGGCTTTCAGGATTGCCGACACTTTTTCCAAAATTGGTAGAAGCCAGAACTTTTTCCGAACGCATGTTCCGAGTGCTTTTTCTCGATCGACTCGAGGAAAAGTTCACTAACGAAGCTTTTTCCAAACCAATCGCGGTAAAGGGAAGCCCTGTCCGTTTTAATCCTGCCTTAGTGAACCAGCTTATTTCCGAATCGGGCGGCTATCCCTATTTTATCCAATTCCTGGGCCGTGAAGCTTTCGATGTGTTGCGCCAAAGCCCTGGAGCCATGGTGCATAAACAAGCTGTTTTCATGCCCGCCATATTGCGGAAGCTTGACAGTGATTTTTTCTCCGGCCGTTGGTCAAGAGTAACCGATCGCCAAAGAGAATTTCTCATCGTGATTGCCCGACTTCCGAAGTCTGATGTGGAATTTTCCGTACAGGAAGTAGAACAGGCTTCAAGAAAGTCACTTAAAAAACCTTTCAGCGCCAGCCACATTACCCAGTTGCTGGCCACTTTGGCGGAAGCGGGGCTCATTTACAAAAACCGACATGGACGGTACTCTTTCGCAGTGCCATTATTGGGCGCATTTATCCGCCGCCAGATTAAAACCGAATAACGGGTGTGATAGTGAATTGGAATATGCGCAAATTACGCCTCCTCTTATAGACATAATATGTACATATTGTGGGACGATTGAACCCAGCCTACTGACATGGGCTTTCAAACGGGCCCGCCGATAGTTCAGAACGTTCGGAGGAGATTATGAAATCACGTGGACTGTTTTTGGCAAGATTGCCTGGGCTGGTGGTAGCAGTCGCTGCTATATCAGCGCACATCCTATTTGCGGAAGTCGTTATCTATCCTGCACCAAATGGCGCGCCGCCAAGCACCCGCTACTCCGTAAAAGTAAACGGGCAACCGGTATTTGTATACAATGCGCAAATACCGGATCCCCTCAACGCCTCGTTCGCCTCCTTTGATATTGACAAGCCGGTTACCGTTTCAATTACGGCAAATAGTGGATTGAACGCTGTAACGCTTAGGCCCCGTAATATTAAATTTGACCCATCTATCGCCGGTAACACGATTACCATCCAAGTGGCCAAACCCGGTAAAATCGCCCTTACAACTGATATTAATTCCAGCAACCCGCTTTTCCTTTTCGTTAATCCCCTTGAAGTAAACCCACCACAGCAAGGTTCCCCGGGAGTTACCTACTTTGGTCCAGGTATCCACGACATCGGCACCCTGACAATTGGTAGTAATCAAACTGTGTACATCGCCGGCGGGGCAATTGTACGCGGAGGGATGTTACAGATCTCTACGAGCAGTACCGGGGCTTCGATACGTGGCAGAGGA
>JAYUHW010000416.1:0-2592 GCA_043766615.1 Fibrobacteria bacterium
GGATTCAGGATGAACTACAATTGGAATGCCGGACGAAGTGTTTATCAGGCTTCCATCGGTATTGAAGTCCTGTCGCTCCAACTGAATGCCATTTCTGAAAAGTGCTCGGCTCTTGATACCCCCTTCAGGATACCAATATGTCAATGTACTTTCGGGGCTACCCATTTTTTCAAACCCTTCGTACCAGGGGCGGCCATTCGAGTACCATGCTGAAAATTTTCCGTCTCGTGAACCCGTTTTAAAAAAGGCTTCAAATTTTTTCTCACCATTGGAGTGCCACCAAATTTCACGCCCCTGTTTGCGGCCGAGATTATCCCGTTCTATGGAATAGCTGCATTGGCAAGGCGCATAAATCCCTTTATCCACTTGTGTGGAAGCACAATTCATTAACAAATAGCATCCGCAAATATAACCGATAAGCCGGAATGGTTTCATATCCATTCCTAGTATAGCCAAATTAAGGGGTAAATAAGGCCAAGAAAAAGAACCAAGGCGAATCAGTAACGCCGCATGACACCGATTATTCGCCCCAAAATGGAAAAATCTGGGGTTGCCGTGTCGACGATAATTGGACCGAATGCGTCATTGGCCGGCTCAAGGCGAATCCTACCCGCTTCGGGAAAATAATACTTCACTGTGGTTTCTTCCCCGATCAAGGCCACTACAATTTGTCCCCGTTCCGCCTGGGATTGTTGCCGTGCGAATATGAGGTCACCGTTAAAAATTCCGGCATCCTTCATGCTGTCACCGGAAACCCGGAGAGCGAAAACGTTTTTCTGGCGCATGAGAAAGTCCCTATCGACAACCACCGTGCCTTCCAGATTTTCTACTGCCAAAATGGGTTGGCCAGCCGCCACCCTTCCTACAATGGGTATTTCCACGCCATTGGCTTCTGAGGAAAAGGAATCGAATGTAACTCTTGGTTCCCGTGTGGTTTGGGGCAAATCAATTCCCCGGGAAAGCTTAGGTGAGCGAGCGATAAAGTTCTTTTTGACTAAAGCGGCAAGGATACTGCGTACGCCATTCGTAGAGGAGATTTGGAATTGAAGCCCGATTTCCCGCAAAGTGGGTGGCCGGTTCGTCTCTTCAATTCTAGCCTTAATAAACTCAAAAACCTCACGTTGGCGATCGGTTAAGGCCTTTTTGTCTTTTTTTGCAAGAGTTTCCACAGCCACCTCCGGTTTTCAAATAATATACTGCACAAATAGTTAGGTGTCAAGACGTGCACTATCATTTCAATTGAATCCACAGTTTCTTTTTGCTATCTTATATATGTGGTACTTCTTAACTTGTTATTGAGTTTGGGGTTCTTGATTTTCCTTGCTTTGGTTTTGTCCTTGATCAGCCGCATCAATAGTTTGACAAGACAGGCTAGCCGGTTGGCAAGCGCAATTACCAAAGCCGAAGAAGTGGAACAAAACCTGGCTATGGGCGTACCCATGGCAAAAAACTCCAAATCCCAGTGAAGAATACCACCCCACTCCATGTGAAAAGATATTTTCCAATGGAGAAAGGGCACAACCAAAACAAGGTTTATCTAGCACTGCATTGCAGTAAATCAGGCTTTTAGCCAAAAACACCCTAGGTAAAACCTTCATAACCTCATAATAAAGAAGAAAGAAACCTAATCCATGGAAACTACCCAGTTTTATATTCTGGCTGGCCTTTCCGGCCTATCTATTGCCGCCTGTGCCGTCCTATTCTACAAACTCCGTGCTGTTATTTATCTCCTTGAACAACCCGTCGTCAAAAAAATGTCGCCGCAGTTGAAGCTCAAACCCGTTAAAGTTGACGATTCCGAAAATGCCAATGCGCGTCCTGATTCTCGTCCAGCAAATACAGCCAATGGAAACCGAGGCCCGCGCCCCAACTTTGAACGTCCTGAAGGCGGCGAGCGTCAGAATCGGGACAGCCAACCTCGACATGACCGCGGCCCCCGGCCAGACCGTCCCGAGGGTGGGGATCGTGGACCTCGACCTGAAGGCGGGGATCGTGGACCTAGAAATGACCGCTTCAGCGGCCGGGACCGTGGGCCTCGTCAGGATAGAAATGATCGTAGTGGTGGAATGCCTCCTCGCGATAATGCCGGCAGCCGCGAATCCGGTGAACGCACAGGCGGTTTTGACCGAAATCGAAATCGTACGGATAGCCAAACGCACACCAACGATCCGTCACCAGCCGAAGCAGTTGCGACACCGGCCAGCCGCCCAGCACCCATTTCCAATCCGGAAAACCATGGTGGGCCAGCCTTAGCGCCCCGTCGACCCCTTCCCTCTACAATCGACCCAGTATCTCCGAATAAGCCTTTCACACCACCTGAACCCGTTTCTGCAGCAGACGCTGCGGATGCACTTTTTATGCGCGATGATTCAGACATTCAACACGGTCGTCGTAATCAGCTGAAGAAAAAGCCCAAGTTTGACGTGAGCGAAGAAGACGTTAAACTAGCAGCTTCAGAAGAGTCCAAGGTCTAGGCTTATAAGCTTCGCTTTTGGGGGCAGGTCTCGGTGACTCACCTCTACATTAATTGAGAAAGGGCAGGATTTTCCTGCCCTTTTTATTGTATCACATTCCCTTCACCGGAATGAATGG
>JAYUHW010000417.1:0-10616 GCA_043766615.1 Fibrobacteria bacterium
CCTTGATTGGTCGAGGCGAGCTTCCTCGTTCGACTACGCAAACCTGGTCCAGTGTTCGATCTGCCCAGTTCTCCCCACGTTTGGTCAAAACAGATTGCACATGACCTTCAAAAATCGCATGGGCGTTTTGCAGGTTCTTTTCGGCGTTGGCTTTGGCGGTGGCGATGCCCTCAAAGGCTTGGTCGAGGATGCGGACGATGCGGTGTTGTTCGGGGAGGGGGGGGATGGGGATGGAAAGTGCGCCCAATTTACTCGCGTTGAAACCACCTTGTGCACTCCCTGCAGAACCTTCCTTAATCGACTGCCAATAACCAGCAGTTTGAAAAAATAGAGAAACGAACTCGGGCAACAGATTCTTTTCGAGGAGTCGAAGACGTATTAAATATGATGCAAAAACAGCTTCTGGTGGATTCGAGACAAGGAAACTTTTTCCTGTGGTCGCTCCAGTCCGCGCAAAAACGATGTCGCCACTAGCCAATCGATATTTCGAAATGTCCGACAATTGAATCTTACAATAGGGTACGTTTTCCCAATCAACACTATCGTTTTGAATATCCGTGATCCGAAGGAAACGAGGACCAATCGGTTCACTTGAAGCACTTTCGGTATAGCCGTAATTAATGGCAGACAATTCTTCTATTTTTTTGAAGCCCCACCCCTTCTTTATCCCATCTCCACGCCCAACTTTTTCAGCAACCGGTTTGCTCGTTGCCAATGTTTTAGCCATACCCGAACCCTTCGAACTACTTGTCATTTTCAACTTTACCCATCCCACCCTTAATCCTCTTCATCCGCCCCGGAGGCAAAATGGAATGCCCCGTCAGAATACGCATCTGACTTATGGCCAGTTGATTCAATCGAGAAAGCCGCTCCGATTGAATCACGCCCTCAGCAATAAAGTGAGCATTCAGACTTTCCAAATTAGCCAGGCAAACAAGCTGAGAGCCATCGGCTTCATCACGGATATTTCCTTTGACCCCAGGATTCTGCTTACGCCATTCTGCCGCAGTTTTTCCGAACAAGGCCATATTCAGTACATCCGCCTCATTGGCATAAATAATTGCAGTTTGAACGGAACCTAGCACCGGCGGTATCAAGTGCGTGCGGATGGCATCGGTGTGGATATGATAATTCAGCTTTGCCAAATTACGGCGGATATCCCAACCAAGAGTCTTGAATTCTGACTCTTTGAGCCGATGGAATTCCTTGATGAGGTACAATTTGAATTCGACAGAAATCCAGGATGCGAATTCAAAAGCGATATCCTTGTGGGCATAGGTGCCACCGTAACGACCGGGCTTCGAAAGGACGCCAATGGCACCGGTACTTTGAATCCATTGCTTGGCGGTTAGGATAAAACTATTAAGACCGGCATTTTTTCTAATCCCATCGAATTCGATGGGATTAAAAGTCGAATTGTTGATTTGCACTCGTGCCTCCGTCACCCCTCCACCTCCGCCGCCCACTTCTGCAATTTCTTCTGCAGCACATCCTTACTCGGCAAATACAGTTTGTACTCCCGCGCATGGATATTCGCGCCTTTCGGCAGCGTGATTTCAACCAAGGATTCATTCTTCTTTTTGCACAGGATAATCCCGATGGTCGGATTTTCCTCCTTGGTCTTCACATGCCGATCAAAATAATTCACATACATTTGCATCTGGCCCAAGTCCTGGTGCGTGAGTTTTCCGATTTTCAGATCGATGACCACATAGCAGCGTAATAACCGATTATATAAAACTAGGTCTACGAAAAAGTGATCTGAATCGAAGGTGAATCGCTTCTGCCGAGCCTCAAATAGAAAGCCCTTTCCCAGTTCAAGCAGGAAATGCTCAATGCGGTTGATGATGGCGGACTCCAATTCCGTTTCGGAGTAGCGCGCCTGATCGCTTAGACCCAGGAATTCCAGAACTAGCGGCGCTTTCAGGATATCTTTAGAATCTTCCAATAACTGTCCTTTTTGCGCCAACTTGCGGATTCCCTTTTTGTCCCTGCTTAATGCCAACCGCTCGTACAAACTGCTGTCGAACTGTCGCTTCAATTCACGGACGGTCCAGTTTTGAGAAGTTGATTCGATTTCATAGAAGCTGCGCTCGTCGATGGTTTTGATGCTTAGCAGAAAAACGTAATGCGACCAGCTTAAAGTGAAGGGCCGGTCAGTACCTGGCTTTGATTTTCCCGATAATGTTCCGATGAATTTGGATTCCCCAGACGCCGTCTGGGGAATTGGGATGGGCAGTTTATGACCTTTTTTTATGGCTGTAGATTGCCCAGACAGCGTCTGGGCAATCTTAATTCGACCCTGATTTTCTAAGTAAAATCGGCGCATATACTCCAGATTACTCTTAGAAAATCCACTGCCGAATTCCTTCATGAATCTATCGGCCAAGGCTTTGATCACCTCTTGGCCGTATGCAGCCCTCCCCTTGCCTTTTTGCTCCTGTTCCACAATTCGGCGTCCAATTTCAAAATTGGTATGCACCTGCACCAAATCAACGCCCCGCGCCACAGTAGTGCGGGCAGCAACAATCAGATTCCGTATCTCACGCAAATAAGTCGCGGTCAGCTTCACTCTATCCTCCGAATTTTAGTCATCAGCGTCTGCCACGTGGACAACTCTGCAAGGGCCGTAAATATCAATCCTGCCTCACTCATGTGGTCACTCTTGATGAATGGTATTGGTAAGAATTGCATAGACTCTACGAATTTCCGTATCCTCAAATACAACCGGAAGCAGTTTCACAACAGCTCCTTTATTTTTTTCAACACCTCAGCGCTCTCTTCATCCAGCAATGCTATCTCCTCCATGATATCCACCGGGCTACGGTGCACCACTTCCTCACCGCCATTGGGATTCTTCACCGAAAGATCAAAGGTAACCTTGTCGATACCCTTGGCCTCTACGCTCCAACTCTTATCCGAATCCGCCTTTTTCTGTTGTAGCTTTAAGAACTCGACCAGATCCGTGTCGTTCAGAGGATTGGTTTTGCCCATATTGCGGCCCGGATCCAACTGGTAATACCAGGTCTTGCGCGTAGGTGCGCCCTTCTCGAAAAAGAGCACTACGGTTTTCACGCCAGCCCCTTGAAATGTTCCGCCGGGACAATCGAGCACCGTATGCAAATTACAGCTTTCCAACAACAACTTGCGCAAACTCACCGAAGCATTGTCCGTATTCGATAGAAACGTGTTCTTGATCACCACGCCAGCGCGTCCACCCGCCTTGAGCATTTTGATGAAATGCTGGAGGAACAGGAAAGCGGTTTCGCCCGTTCGAATCGGAAAATTCTGTTGCACTTCCGGCCGTTCCTTGCCTCCAAAAGGCGGATTGGCAAGCACGATATCGTACCGATCCTTTTCCTGGATATCGGCCAGGTTTTCGGACAGGGTATTGGTATGGATGATATTGGGCGCTTCGATACCATGCAAAATCATGTTCATGATGGCGATGACATAGGCCAGGGATTTCTTTTCCTTGCCGTAGAAGGTCTTCTCTTGGAGGATGCGATCTTCCTTGGTGCTCCGCTTAGGGTAAGTTTCCTTGAGATAGTCGTAGGCTTCACATAAGAAGCCAGCAGAACCTACAGCGCCATCGTAGACGCGTTGGCCGATTTCAGGCTTGACCACTCGGACTATGGCACGGATTAGCGGACGCGGAGTATAGTATTCGCCGCCGTTACGCCCGGCATTACCCATATTCTTGATCTTGGCTTCATAGAGATGCGAAAGCTCGTGCTTCTCGGCCTGAGAGCGGAAGCGGAGAGCGTCGATATGGTCGATGATCTCGCGCAGATTATAACCGCTTTGAATCTTGTTTTTGATCTCCCCGAAGATCTCGCCAACCTTGTATTCAATCGTATTCGGTCCACTGGCTTTTCCTTTAATGCCTTGCAAAAAGGGAAACAATTTCCGGTCCACAAAGTCGCGGAGGTCATTGCCGGTAAGGACTTTATTGTGGTCGAGCTTGCCATCTTTGCCTTTGGGCGCAGCCCAGCTTTCCCAGCGATAAGGCTTGTCGAGGATGTAGGCGTATTTCTTGCCCTCCAGGGCAGCTTCATCCGCATTGTCCTGCTCCAGGCCATCCAGGTATTTCAGGAATAGGAGCCACGAGGTTTGCTCGGTATAATCCAGTTCACTGGAGCAGCCGGCTTCTTTCCACAGGACATCGTCGATATTTTTAAATGCTTGTTCAAACATACCCCAAAAGATAGCTGATTTTAAAGCCCGAAACCGGTTTCTGGAAGAATCTCAGGCCCCGGCTATCCCCATTAATTTTTACCTTCTCACCCCATGTTCGAACAACTTACCGATAAACTAGATGGCATTTTCAAACGACTGCGCGGCCAATCACAACTGACCGAAGAAAACGTTTCCGAAACTCTCCGCGAAATCCGTATCGTCCTTTTGGGCGCTGACGTCAACTTTAAAACCGTCAAGGATTTCATCAACACCGTAAAGGAAAAGGCCATAGGGGCCCAAGTTCTGCAATCAATAACCCCCGGCCAACTCATGGTCAAAGTAATCCACGACGAACTCGTTGCCTTACTGGGAGGCGAGGCGGAAGAACCCAATTTCCAAGGGTCACCACCTTTTCAAATCCTGATGATGGGACTGCAGGGTTCCGGTAAAACCACGGCCTGCGGAAAACTGGCACTACACCTGCGCACCACCCGAAAAAAAAATCCTTTGCTCGTTGCCTGCGATGTGTATCGTCCCGCCGCCATTGACCAGCTCAAAATAATTGGCAAGTCGCTGGGCATTCCCGTGTACGATGAGGGCGACGGCGACCCAGTGCGCATTGCCATCAACGGCAAAAAGTTCGCGCTGGACAACGCTCATGATCTGGTCATTTACGATACGGCCGGCCGCTTGCAAATCGATGAGGAGTTGATGCAAGAACTCGACCGCATAGTAGCAGCGGTCAAACCCCAGGAAAAATTCTTCGTGGCTGATGCCATGACCGGCCAGGAAGCCGTGAACGTCGCCAAGGCTTTCCACGACCGACTTAACTTTACCGGAGTCATCCTGACCAAAATGGACGGGGACGCTCGCGGTGGCGCGGCGCTGAGCATCAAATCGATTACAGGGAAACCTATACGTTACGTTGGTACTGGCGAACGACCCGATGCCATGGAAATATTCCATCCGGACCGCATGGCGTCCCGCATACTCGGTATGGGTGACGTGCTCACGCTGGTGGAAAAAGCCCAATCCGTCTACGATGAAACGGAAGCCAAAAAACTTGAGAAGAAATTCAAGCAGAATAAATTTGATCTGGATGATTTTCTGAATCAGCTTCGCCAGATTAAAAAGATGGGATCCCTAACCGATATTCTCGCTATGATTCCCGGCATGGGCAAAATGGCAGACGCAAAAGTGGACGACAAGCAACTGGTTCGGGTAGAAGCGGTGCTGAGCTCCATGACTATCAAAGAGCGCAAACTGCCCAAAATCATCGACGGAAATCGACGCCGAAGGATTTCCATTGGCAGCGGAACTTCAGTCCAAGAAGTCAATCAGGTGCTCAAACAGTTTGACCAGATGCAAAAAATGATGAAGCAGTTTTCGGGCATTTCCGGTAAAATGGGTGGACTCAAGAAAATGCAGCAGATGATGGGCAAGCACAATCCTATGCGGTAGAATAGCTCCGTCCTTGCGCCCTTTTTAGCCTCTCAAGGTTAAAAAGAGGCGTTTTCATGGAATCCAGGACGCGACCTTTAAAAAAAGCCCATCTCTTGCTAATTTTGCCGTCTCGGAAATTTCCACGGAGGACTACTTTTGGCCGTTGTAATCAGATTGTCCCGGCAGGGACACACCCATCGCCCCTTTTACCGCATAACTGTTGCGGACTCGCGCAAAGCCGCAACCAAAAAATTCCTGCAGCATATCGGCTATTACGATCCCGCTCAAAACCCGCCGACCGTTAAAGTCGACGAAGCCAGTGCTCTCAAATGGCTCTCTGTGGGCGCTCAGCCTTCGGACACCGTTCGTTCCCTTTTCCAGCATCAGGGAATAATGGACAAGCAGGCCAAGGTAAAATCGGGAAAGGCCACTGCCGACACCGTTGGGAAGATAGTTGCCTGGAAGCCCAGGAACAAACCTAAGGTTCATAAAAAGGCTAAGGAAGAAATCGCCAAGGCAAAAGAAGCTGCTGCAAAGGCCGCTGCCTCGGCTCCAGAAGCTGCCGCGCCAGCTTCAGCCTAATTATCGGTTAAGCTGCTGCCGTGGCCCTTGGGCAATTGCACCACCTGATCCGATATTGAAGATTCGGCCCTTCTCCTTTGGGGAAGGGCCCTTGTTTATCCAGAATACTGAAATATATGACCGCGCCCAATGACTCCTTGATCCTTATCGGATACACCCAAAAGCCGTATGGTCTATTTGGCGAAGTTAAGGTACTGCCAACCAGTTTTGACTTTGCCCGGCATGCGACTTTGTCCACCGTCTATTTTCGCAAACGCCCCACGGATGTGCCTATTCTTTTGGAAATCCGATCCAGCCGCGCGGATGCAGACCATTGGTACTTCAAGTTCAAAGATTTAAAGACACCGGAGGCTGTGGCCCATTTGAGTGGGGGTCAATTGCTGATTCCGGAGTCCGATAAATTACCGCTTCCTGAGGATATGGTTTATCTCTCGGATATGCCTGGAATGAAGGTTATCGATATCAACGGTGAAACCATAGGCAGCGTGGTTGAAATTTTGGAACAAGGGGCACAAGAATTATTAGTGGTCGGAACACCTAAAAAGGAAATCCACATCCCTTGGAACGACCATTTTGTAAAAAAAGTGGATAAGGTCACGCGGGTCGTTGAGGTGGATCTTTCCATGCTGAGGAACATTTTGTGAGGATTGATGTGATCAGTCTTTTTCCGGAAATGTTTGCGGCTTTGGATGCCACGATTCCAGGTCGGGCTAGAAAAATGGACGCCCTGGTTCTAAAAATCCACCAATTGCGAGATTTTGCCATCAATAAATACGGCCAGGTCGATGATATTCCCTTTGGAGGGGAGGCAGGCATGGTTTTACGACCCGAGCCTTTAAAAGGGGCCTTAGACCATGTTTTGGCACATTTGGGAATCAAGCCCCATATTGTGTGTATGAGCGCCCAGGGAAAGGTTTTTACTCAGGAAAGGGCCAAGGAATTGGCCAAAATGGAAAATCTTCTTATCATTTGCGGGCATTATAAAGGTGTCGATCAGCGATTTTGCGATGCCTATGTAGATGAAGAGCTGAGTATGGGTGATTATGTCGTTTCGGGAGGAGAGCTTCCCGCTATGCTAATCGTCGATGCAATAGCCAGGCTTTTGCCTGGAGTGCTTGGAGATGTGGCTTCGGCGGAAACCGATTCCTTCTACCTTCCCAATCGACTGGGCTGGCCCGTGTACACGAGGCCCCAGGAGTTCGAAGGCAAGACGGTTCCCGAAGTGCTGCTTTCCGGACACCATGAGAATATCCGGAAGTGGCGAGTAAAAGCCGGACTGGATTTGACCCGCAGGAATCGCCCGGACTTGTTCGGCCTGCTGGATTTGACTGAAGAAGAAAAACGGATTCTGGAATAGAATCACGAAAGGAATTAAGATGCATCCTACAGTAGCAGCCATTCACCGAGGCAATCTCAGAGCTGATATCCCGGAATTCCGTGCCGGCGATACGGTTAGCGTAGACTTTAAAGTGATCGAAGGTGCCAAGGAGCGCATACAAACGTTCACCGGCGTGGTCATTCAGCGCCGAGGCGATGGCGTTGCCGAAACCTTCACGGTCCGGAAAATTTCCAACAATATTCCTGTGGAAAGAATTTTTCCCTTGCACTCGCCTCGCATTGCAGACATTAAAGTGAACCGCCTTGGCAAAGTCCGCCGCGCCCGTATATTCTACATGCGCGAATTGTCCGGAAAAGCTTCCCGTATCAAAGAGCGCGGCGTCAAGTCGGAAGCAGGCATTGCCGAAGCCAAGGCCCTGGCCGTTACTCCTTCGGCATCTGCGGCGCCAAAGTCCTCCAAAGTTAAGGCTGCTAAAGCCGCAAAGGCCAGCGCGGCCGTTTAGCCTTTGGTTTATTTAGGAGTCGTCGTAAGACGGCTCCTTTTTTTTTGTCCATTTCGCGTTTCGCTTAATACCTTTTCAAGTATGGCCTTAATGCGGTTCCTCCAATTTTGTCATGTCGTAACACATCTTGGTGAATCCAATTGTTCGAACCCGCGTCTACATAAGCGCATTGTTCTGAGTAATAAAATCGCCCTATTGATGGGCATAGCTTCCTTTCCCTATTTCATTATTTACCAAGTCATTGGACTGTCCAATCTCGGCTGGTTGGCATTGCTTTGCTCTCTGGCCTACCTTGCCATTCCTTGGATGAACAGCAAAGGCAGAATATTCCTGTCCAGAATCATTTTGATCACTCTGTCCAGCGCTGCCATTTTTGGATCAGCGTGGGTACTTGGAAAAGAGTCGGGGTTGCATTTGTTTTTACTGCCATGCGCTTGGGTATCGCTAATTCTCTTTGATTGGGAAGAACGAAAATCGATTGTGTTCGGATTAGCCTGGGCTTCCCTCCTGCTCTTGGTGTTTGAACTTTTTGGAAGTGGAATCAATCCTATAAATGGCCCCTCCGAAGGCGAACTGAAGTTTATTCATTTCAGCGTATTACTATTGATTCTGGTAGGACAAATTCTTGTGGTGTTTTATTTCTTCCAAGCCAATAGACGTTCAGAACAGGCGCTTTCAAACGCCAGTGATACAGCAAAGGCTGCGGACAAAGCCAAAAGCCAATTCCTGGCCAATATGAGCCATGAAATCCGTACCCCATTGAATGGTGTTTTAGGCATGTCCAACCTGCTGCTCAAAACAAATTTGGGGGTCGATCAAAAGGAGCTGGTGCAAGCCATTCATGTATCCGGTCTCGACTTGATGACTATCATAAGTGATATCCTCGACTTGTCCAAAATCGAGGCTGGGAAAATGCGGTTGGAGCTTAGTCCATTTAACCTTCGTGAATGGATCGATTTGGCTTTGCGTCCCTTTAAGCACGAGGCCAAGCAAAAGCAATTAAAACTGACAACGGAAGTTTCCCCTGAAATGCCGGCGCATTTGAATGGAGATCCAAACCGGGTTAAACAGGTCATAAATAATCTGATCGGTAACGCTCTGAAATTTACGAATACAGGTGGCGTGCATTTGAAAGTATGGGCGGAAAATCCGGCACCCATGAACAATATCGAAAAAAAGTTAGTCTTGGTTCATTTTGAAATTAGGGATTCTGGAATTGGGATTTCGGAGGTCGAGCGCGAAAAAATATTTCAACCCTTCTCGCAAGCCGATCAATCCTCGGCAAGAAGTTATGGAGGAACGGGTTTGGGACTTTTCCTTTCCAAGCAAATCGTGGAAATGATGGGGGGTAGTATTGGTTTTCAAAGTCAACTTGGCCTGGGCAGTGTCTTTTCCTTTCAAATTCCATTTGTACAGACCGAGAATACAGGGATTTCCCATTTAGATAAGCCTCAAACGGCCATAGCACTGCCCTCACCCAAAGACCTGAGAATGTTAATCGTGGAAGACCACCCGCTAAATCAAAAAGTACTGGCGGGCTTCCTCGCTCATTTAAACTACCACATTGACGCAGTGGGCAGCGGCCAGGAAGCCCTAACGGTATGCTCAAACCGGCCTTACCCATTGATATTTATGGATTGCCATATGCCGGGAATGGATGGTTTTGCCACTACAAAATCCCTACGCAGTCTACCGTTAATTGGCGAACGCACCATCATCATAGGTGTTACAGCGGATGCCATGCCGGGTATCCGGGGGAAATGTCTGGAGGCCGGAATGAATGATGTGTTGACCAAACCCATTCTTTCCAAGGAAATAAATCGAGTGCTTGCCCAGTGGCTTCCTGTCGTCAAAAAAGAGTACCCAACATCCACTCCATCTGAAAAAAATGGGCAATGGTTGGATAGCAATTATTTAAGTGAAATGGATGATTGGTTTCTGGTTCACAATCCGGATTACTGGGATCATTCCATAAAGCTCTTTAGGGATTCTGCCCAGTTGCTCATCGCTACCATTCGCTCAGCCGCATTGGCTTCCAAGCTTCATGAAATGGGAGAATCCGCCCATACGTTAAAAGGGCTTTGCTTAATGATGGGCTTAAGGCGAATGGGAAATGTGTGTATTAAATTGGAATTGGCCAACGATGCGAATGTCGATTGGAACGCACTGGTTACGAATTTGGAGGACTACCTAGAACCATCATTAATGGAAATGAACCAGTTTATTCTGCTACGGCGACTCGAGGCCGGAGCACAGTAGGAAGTGACCCACCGTTGGCTGGAATCCATTGACTCAGCCTTCCGCCAAAACCCTTACAAAGTTTCGCTTCCCGCATTTGACCAGGTGATTTCCGACGAGACTCACCTTTGCCTTGGCATCGGTCACCTTGATCTCATCAAAAGACACGCCCCCGTTTTCCATAAGTCTCCGGGCCTCGCCGTTGCTCTTGGCTAAGCCGGCTTTGACAAGGATCTCCGGCAACCAGTATTCACCAGAGGGCAGTTTTAATTCCGGAATGTTTTCCGGCAGCGCTTCTCCGCTATGGATTTTCCGTTCTTGAGCGGCAGCCTT
>JAYUHW010000418.1:0-3646 GCA_043766615.1 Fibrobacteria bacterium
CCCATGTCCTGTTCATCCGCTACCAGGCAGCAGGGGCTTTCCTTGAGACGCGAAGTTACGCGGACTTCTTTAAGGAATTCACCCATTTTTTCTTCGAAATCCTTCATGAATTTCTTGTACTTGCCTTTGGCTTGTTTCTGATCCTTTTTTTCTTCCTTGGTCAAGTCCCCAAGATCGAGATCTCCCTTTGTGACATTGACCAGTTTCTTTCCGGAGAATTCGCCTAGGCTTTGCACCACCCATTCGTCAATGGGGTCGACCAGATACAGCACTTCGATATCCTTGTCTTTAAACACTTCCAGATGCGGGCTATGCTCGACGGCTTGTCGGCTCTCACCGGAAATAAAATAAATGTCTTTCTGTTCTGGTTTCATGCGGACGACATAGTCTTCCAAGCCCACGAATTCCCCTTCCAGGGACTTGCTGGCCTGGAAGCGGATAAGGCGTTTCAGTTCCTCCAGATTCTCCCAATTCATATGGAAGCCTTCTTTGAGAACATTTCCAAATTCCTTCCAGAACTTGGCGTATTTCTCCTTATCCTCCTTGGCCATGGTCTCCAGCAATTGCAAGACTTTGGTGGTGGCGGTTTTATTGATCTTCTGGATGACGGCATTTTTCTGCAGTATCTCGCGCGATACGTTGAGGGGCAGATCCTCTGAGTCCACGATGCCACGCACAAAACGCAAGTAGGTGGGCAGGAGCTCTTTGCAATCGCTCATGATGAACACCCGTTTTACATATAGGCTGAGTCCATTGGCCTTTTCGGAATGGTACAGGTCAAAGGGGGCTTTAGAGGGGATATAGAGCAAGGTCGTATACTCCATTGCTCCTTCCACTTGATTGTGCGACCAGGTCAGCGGGGGCTCTTGATCCATGGTAAGGTGTTTAAAGAATTCCTCGTACTGATCCGGTTTGATCTCTGATTTGGAGCGGCGCCAGATTGGGGCTTTGTCATTCAGGATTTCCGGTTTGCCATCTTTATCAAGCAGCTGGATAGGGTGTGTGATGTACTCGCTGTATTTGCGGATGATGGAACGGATGCGATAATCTTCCAGAAACTCCTTATCCTCTTCCTTGATGTGAATTTCCAATTCGGTACCGCGATCGGCTTGGTCGATTTCCTCCATGGTGAAGGTCCCATCTCCGGTCGATTCCCAGCGAATGGCAGGCTCGGTCGAACCCATGCGCTTGGTGGTCAGGATTACCTTGTCGGAAACCATAAAGACAGAGTAAAAGCCAACGCCAAATTGACCGATTAAACTCATATCCTTCTTTTGATCCCCAGTCAATTTTTCCATGAATTTACGGGTACCGGAACTGGCGATGGTGCCGATGTTCTGAATTAGCTCTTGCCGGGTCATGCCTACGCCGTTGTCGGAAATGCGGAGGATTTTCTGGTCCTTGTCCACGGAAACCTTGATGCGGAAGGATTTGTCCTCTCCAAGCACATCGATTTGGGTTAAGGATTCGTGACGGGCCTTATCGATGGCATCGGAGGAATTGGAAACCAATTCTCTGAGGAAAATTTCCTTATTGCTGTACAGTGAATGGATCATGAGGTTGAGAAGTTGTTTAACCTCGGTTTGAAATTCCATTTTTTCCTGAGTCGCAGCTGTCATAATTACTCCTTTATTACCCATTAAAATTGGGGTCTGGCCGAATATTAGGGAGGCTATAATTTAGAAACTTCGCCGAAGAGCGGTCAAAAACCACCTTGGGAATCAATAGTTACCGCGACAATACCACTTTTGGGTATCGGTAGTATACACACACCAATTTGGTCCCATATGGCTGTATTGGTACTGTAGTTCATATCCATAGGCATCGGTTTGATATTCAAGGTGACCGCATTCCGGGCAGGCTGAGTGGAGTCCCGCTTCGGCTGCCACGGCAAATCCCTGGTGAATATCGTCCAAAGTCACTGGGTATTTCCCGTTCCGTTCCTTGTATTTCTCAATTTCCACAATCGACTTCTCCAGTTCGGCGGAGCCGGACTTGGCATAGCGACAGGCATTGGGCGCGCAACAGGATTGCAAAAGGAGGCAAATGCTCAAGAGCAGGGGATACCGAACTAATGGGTTCATCGCGCTTGCAACCATCAATCAGCTTGCGACCATTGTTTCCAGGTGTCCGGACAAAAGCCTAAAGTAGCCCTGGCTCCATTTCTCACCACCGGAGTTTTGATTAGCAGCGCATCTTCGATGAGGATTTTGGGAATGCGAGAAGGGGACATGAATGCCAGTCCTTTTTCTCTGAAGCGCTTGGAATCGCGGTCGAGCAAGTTGGCATAGCCTATAGGGCCAGCTACGGATTCCAATTCACGCGGGCTGAATCCTTTTTCTTTCAAGTCGATGAATTGGAAAGGGATTTTTCTTTCTTTAAACCAACGTTCCGCCTTACGGCTGTCCGAACAGTCGCGTCGGCCAAAAATTTGAATATTCATTTTGCTAAAGTCTGTATGTAATGATAAATGGGGGGATAGTGGACGGACAGGAAACCTAAGAGGCATATCCAGGCCATACCGGCTGCTACTATCGAATACAACAGGCTTAAGAGAATTTCCGTAATGAACCAGCTGCCTATCACTATTAAAAGCGTCAGGCCATAGAGGATCATGGCGGTATAGGGTTCGTGGAAAAGGCCAAATAGGCCCGCAAGCCACGCACCGATAGCATGGGGTAGTTTTTCTGGGAAAAAATCAGATTGCCAAAGTAAAAGTCCGCTGGCAAGCAGCGCAAGGCTGGAAAGGCTGTTGAGGAAAAGCCGAAGCATGATTTAAAAGTAGCATTTTGCACAAGCAGGCTAAGTAGTAGAAGATTTATAATTTGAAGCGATAGCTAAATCCATTCCAGGAGTTCCCATGTTTCGACTTTTAAAGCTGTTTCTCCTTCCTATTTCCATGCTCATGTCGAACTGCTCCTCACCGGGGGTGGACAATCGGCTTAGCAGGGTTGAGGCCAAACAGGATTCCATTTTGAAAATATTGACCGCCATGCATGAAAAACATGATTTCATGGCTTTGCGCATGGGCTGGAAACCACCCGCAGACACCACTCCAAAAATAATTCCGCTGGGCAATTCTTATTTCCAAGGTCAGGAAAAAGCCGCCCTGACTATAGTTGAATTCTCTGATTTGCAATGTCCGTACTGCGCGCAATCTGCACCCATTTTGGATTCACTGGTGAGAGTCTATCCTAATGACGTGCGTATCGTATTCAAAAATTTTCCGCTTAGTTTTCATCCTCAATCGCGTCCGGCTGCCGCAGCAGCCCTGGCGGCAGGAAAGCAGGGGAAATTCTTTGACTTTCGGTATCGAGTAGCACCTCAATTCCGCAATTTGAATGATTCTCTCTATCTTGCCGTTGCCAAAGAACTGAAATTGGATCTCGTCCAATTTAAAAAAGACATGGTATTGACTCCTGAGGTGAACGCCATACTTGAAACAGATATTGCCCTGGGGCGGCAATTGGGTGTGGAAGGCACACCGACCTTGTTTGCAAATGGCCGTTTGGCTGAAGACCGCTATTTTGAATATTTTGAGCGTTTGATCAAAAAGAACAGGTAAATGCTCAGGATCCTCACCATCTGGCCAGGGAGGAATGGGAAAGTCTAGAAAAGAGGACGGCGGCTCCTTACGGAGCCGCCG
>JAYUHW010000419.1:0-1679 GCA_043766615.1 Fibrobacteria bacterium
AGAAAAGTCGCACGTAGCTGTACCTGAACAAATCAGGAAAGGTATGCGAGCGTGGGATTTTTGGGGCTAAGTATGGTAATAGAGGGTGCGAGGAAACACTGGACAGCTGGATACTTTGATAAACTTCGTTCTGAAGAATACCAGCTACTAATAGTCCTACTGTTAGGATAGTCCTGCTGTTAAAAAAAACTCGCGCCTATTCCGGCTAATACGCAAAGACTCACAGCGATATTGGCCAGAAAAAAATCCTGGTTTAAGGCATCCAGGGAAGCGCTGCGACGGAAAAGATGCACGTATAGAAGTAAAATTGCAACAATTCCTAAACTGATTTGAAATGCCAACCCCAAACCTCCTAGCCAACCCAGAACGAAAAGGCAAATCCACATGAGCGCATGTAGCACTTTTGAAATACGCAACGCTCCTGGAATACCAAAGCGTACCACCAAAGAATGCAGTCCTCGTTGGCGGTCAAATTCATGATCTTGGGTGGCGTAGATGATGTCGAATCCGGCAATCCACAGTAGCAATGCCATGCAGAGCAGAATGGGTTCCCAGTCAATATGGCCGCGAACCGCTATCCATGCGCCTACCGGCGAAATTCCAATCGCCAACCCCAGAAAAAAATGGGAAAGTGAAGTAAAGCGTTTTGTGAGTGAATAGCCAAATACAATTACCAAGGTGGGTATCGCAAGAACCAGGGCCAGCAAATTGACAAAATACGTTGTCACTACAAAAGCCGTAGCGTTGAGGATTAAAAATCCCAACACCTGATTCCGAGACAGAATACCGGCAGGCAAATGTCTGCGAGCTGTACGCGGATTGGCTTTGTCTAAATCGGCATCAACCAGCCGATTGAAAGCCATGGCGGCATTTCTGCAGGTGATCATGCAAATGAGAATAAGTAAAAAGACGCGCCAAGTTGGAAAGCCTTGGGATGCCCAAATCATCGATGCCAAGGCAAAGGGCAATGCAAATAAGGTATGGGAAAATCGTACCAGTCCCAGATAGTGACGCAAATTAGTGCGGATTCCAGTCATGGCTCCCTCCACCTCTTCCCCACTTCATGTTCCAAATTGAGATGATCTAGGATGCGGGCAAGTACAGTGTCTACTAGTTCTTCAATGGTTTTAGGCAAATGGTAAAAGGAAGGGTTAGCGGGGAGGATTATCGCGCCCATATCGGACAATACCTGTTGGTTTTGTAAGTGCAGGCTGCTCATGGGGGTTTCTCGAGGAACCAATATTAGTTTTCGCCTTTCCTTAAGGCAGACATCGGCGGCGCGGGTCAGTAAGGTGTCACCGATACCATGCGCAATCTTTCCAAGGGTACCCATGGAAGTGGGTAGAATCACCATGCCTCCATGTCGGTAGGTGCCACTGGCAATGGCAGCGAAAAAATCACCGTTGTCATAAACCCGATCGGCTTTGGCTGTGATATTGGGAAAACCCTCGAAGGCGCAGACTTTTTTTCCCATCTCCGTCAGAACCAGGTGCACTTCCTCGCCAAGGTTTTTTAAATGGCCAACCAGCCTGTCGGCATAAATTGCGCCGGAAGCACCCGTCACTCCGATGATAAACCGTCCCATTTTATTTTCCTTTCACGGCCGTGACAATATGTGAAATACCGAAATCACAGGCGACAACAGAAACCGGCGAATAGCCCTGAATCCTAAATAATGC
>JAYUHW010000420.1:0-2906 GCA_043766615.1 Fibrobacteria bacterium
CAAATACGGTTCCACCACATCCCCGGAGCGATAGCAAAGCGGCAAGGCGATGAGCCTGTCTTCCACCACGCCAAGTTGGCCATCGGCCGCAAGGTCGGCCACCAGACGCTTGCGCGCCTCGAACCTGTCCAAGCCTTGATACACGCCCGCCAAATGATTCATGGTGGCATCGAGATTCATTACGATTACCGGTGTCAGATTATGGCGTTTGCCCACTTCATAATCGTTGAAATCATGCGCAGGAGTGATCTTAACCGCGCCCGTACCTTTTTCCGGATCCGCATGTTCATCCGCCACAATCGGAATCTGCCGATTTGTCGTGGGAATAAAAACATATTTGCCAATCAAATGCTTGTAGCGAATGTCGTCGGCATTTACGGCAATGGCCACATCGCCAAAAAGTGTTTCCGGCCGCGTCGTGGAAACGGTAATGAACTGAGTGGCATCTTCCACCAGCCGATAATGGATGGACCAGAAATGTCCTTTCACCTCTTTGCTTTCCACCTCTTCATCGGCCAAGGCTGTTTGCAATTTAGGACACCAATTGATGAGCCGCGTCCCACGATAAATCAGGCCATCCTCATGTAGCCGCACAAAAACTTCCCGCACCGCTTTGGATAACCCTTCGTCCATGGTAAAGCGCAGCCGCGACCAGTCGCAGGAACTGCCGAGGCGCATCAACTGATTGACAATTCTATCCCCGTATTCGTTTTTCCATTCCCAAACTTTCGCGACAAATTTTTCCCGGCCCAAATCCTGGCGCTTGACGCCCTCCTTGGCCAATTGTTTTTCCACCACGCTCTGGGTCGCAATACCGGCATGATCGGTTCCCGGCTGCCACAAGGTTCGATAACCCTGCAGCCGCTTGAAACGAATCAGCACATCCTGCAACGTATTGTTCAGCGCATGCCCCATATGCAGCGCGCCCGTCACATTGGGAGGGGGAATCACAATCGTAAAGGGCTTGCCCTCGCCAGGTCCAGGTCGGCTTTTAGGCTCAAAGGCTCCTGCCTCCCGCCAAGTGCGATACCATTTTTCTTCAATGTCCTGCGGGGTGTAACGGCTTTCCATGCAATATTTCCAGGGTAGGTTTTTAAGGAATATAGGAAAAAGCCGGGCGGCTCCATCATCTGGCAGGGCATTCGGCGCCGCATCTATGTGGGCTCAGGCAATACCAATGCGTTGCAATGGTTTTTAGTGGCTTAAAATTCACCACTAGATGGTTAAAATCTAACCATGAAGCGAAGATATTTGGAAGCGATGATTCGCCAAGCCGCCGCAGATACACCAGTCCTGGTATTATCAGGTGCCCGGCAAACCTGAAAAAGCACATTAGCAAAAACCTTGTGCAAAGATGGCTTATTTCAGCATTACACGACCTTGGATGATACCGTCACCCTGGCTGCGGCCAAAAATGATCCGACGGGATTTTTAGAGGGCTTTTCCGGTTCCGTGGTAATCGATGAAGCGCAACATGCTCCTGAACTTTTCTCTGCGATAAAGGCGGCGGTGGATCGAAGGCGGGATCCAGGTCGTTTCCTGCTTACGGGTTCTGCCAATGTTCTTTTGCTCCCAAAAATATCGGAATCCTTGGCCGGTAGAAGTGGATCTCGTTCTGGAGAACTCCGAAGGCAAGCTCGTGGGTATTGAAGTCAAGGACTCAGCTACAATCGACGCAAAATCGTTTAAAGGCCTTAAATCTTTAGCTGAAGCAACAAAGAAACGCTTTCACCGGGGCATTGTGCTTTATACTGGAACCCAAATACTTCCTTTTGGCGAAGGTATGTTCGCCATGCCAATCTCGTCCTTGTGGCAGCCGTGGTAGATTTCTCTGCTACTGAGGCTACCTGGAATGCTTTTTGAAACTATTTTTAGGAACCCAATGCAAGTCAAAGTCAACGGCGAAAAAGCCGACCTGGAATCCGGTCTCAATTTGTTGCAGCTGCTCCAGCACTATAAATTGAAAATGGAAATGGTAGTCGTGGAACTCAACCGCCTCGTGCCCAGTAAAGCCGAGTATGCCAGTATTATTCTAAAGGATGGCGACGAAGTCGAAATCGTGAAATTTTTGGGCGGTGGTTAAATCACCCACGCGCCGCCCATTTTCAATTTTAATTTCCATCTGAAGGGATCAGGTCCAAATCCAATTTGTCAATGACAATTTGAGCGTCCTTGGTATTCACGGAGCGGATAGCCGCCGCATAGAGAATGTGGTTTGAGGCGGTCAATGAAGGCGAAGCGAAGGGTTCAGCGGAAATAAATGCGGACGACATTCGCCTTAATGTCACCTGCAATCCATGAGGATCTTCTCGCTCCTCAAATACTGCGATTTGGGCTCCCGTGACGGTTGTGGCAAGTACGGCAAAAAACGGATTTGCTG
Source organism: Fibrobacteria bacterium (assembly GCA_043766615.1). Lineage (GTDB taxonomy): Bacteria > Fibrobacterota > Fibrobacteria > UBA11236 > UBA11236 > Chersky-265. Next base: position 2,381 of record JAYUHW010000420.1, read on the forward strand.
AAACAGCATCATATTCAAAAACTAACATGTCGCCGAACGGTGCGTTCCCCATTGCGACCTTATTGAATTCAGCATCCAGGTGGACCATATCCACATAACCCGGCATAAGTAGTTTTCCAGATCCCGTTCTACGCTCAGCATGAATTGGCTCGGCACCCGCTGCCAGTACTTTCACGAAAAGCAAATAACCCGATCTGTTACGCACCAGCCTGGCATCGACGGGGACGCCTCGCCATTCAGCTCCAATAGTTTTGTGTTTGGCAAAGGACTGTGCTGAATTGGGTTTAAATACCACAACTTGAGCTTCACCCTCAAGTAATGCGATGGCTGCGATGGGTAAGTTGGAAACAGTATCGGCCTTAAGGAAATGGGGCGCCCCAAAGACACCAAAGGGTGTTTGCTCGTTTACAGTTCCAATTTCGGCATGCTTCGAATTGCGAAAGGACAAATAAGAGACAGCGCTTCCCGCCAATGTCCACACGGCCGAAGCAGATCCGTCGGCAAGAATGGTTGCATCCCAATCAGG
>JAYUHW010000421.1:0-4482 GCA_043766615.1 Fibrobacteria bacterium
CCATTACACTTCGCTCGATCATCGATTCATTGGTTTTTCTACTCGCTCGGGGCTTCGCCCAAATGGGTTTTGAGGAGTGCCCGGCAATTCAGACTGGGACTCGGCTGCACTAACTTTCGCTGAAATCTTTTCCATCGGTCTCCGTCAGTTTGCCTCAACCCGTCTTCATTGCACGCTGTGGGTTTGGGCTACGGGTTCGGTACTCACCACTTCGCCCAAATCCTCGCGTTTCGGGCATTTCCTCAAAACCCACTTTGTAATGGCGCAACGTTATACGCAAGTTTACCTCAAGTGTTGCCGGTCAAACTTATCAGTTTGCCCGGCAATTTTATTGGGAATTATTTTTTGGGGGGTGGGGAAGAAAAGAAATTACAGAAGAAAGAAAAGACGCGCACCGGAAAGAGAATTGCAAATTGCGGAACTATTCAATACCTTTTTGTTTGGGAAAAAATGAAATCCAATATTAAAGTTTGTTACATATGTGGCGGACCTGGAAGCGAAAATGATCCACTGAACAAAGATCATGTCCCACCAAAGTGTCTTTTCAAAACAACGGGAGAAAATACTAGCATTAATTTGATAACCCTCCCTGCCCATACGAGTTGCAATTCTGAAAAAAAAGCAGATGATGAGTATTTGAGGCTAATTGTTATAACCAAGGCTTCAGAAATGCATCCCGATGCAAGGGGTTTATGGGATGACAAGATCATGGGTCAAATTCGACGACCAGAAGGTCGGGGATTCCATCGGATGATTCTTGAAAGTATGCAAGAATATCAAGTCAAAACTCAATCGGGAATATTTCTTAAAAATCAAAAGGCCTTGAACATTGATGGCCAGCGTTTCTCACGCATCCTTTTCAAAATATGCCAAGGCCTGTATTATAAGGAATCTAACCAGGTTCTACAGTCAACCGTTCCGTATGTTGTCTACCCGCTAATAGATGGGTTGCAGAACTCAAAAAATATGAAAGAAATAAAAGGAAAATTTAAAACGGTTGGAAACGGGATTTTTAGGTACTGGTGGAGCCACGACAAAAGTAATCTTCAAGATGGTCATTTTTGGCTCACATTTTACGATGCCATTGACATGATAGTTACCCTTGGAAATAAAATTGTTCCGCCCAGCCCTTTTGTCAAAATCGGGGACGTTCGAGCCATTTGATTTCCGAGATCAAGAGTACACAACAAAACCAAGGAATTTAAATGTTGAAATTACTTTTTAATGGCTTTTTTTCATTTAAAGGCAGGCTGAATGTCTCTCAAATATGGACTATGGGCTCGCTCTGCCTACTATTTGGATTTGGGTATAAAGTACTGCTGGAAGGAGTTCAAAATGAAATCTATGGACCCTCCCAGACTCTTCCTTTCTACTGGTACATAGGAGTCCCAGTATTCTGGATAAGCCTATATGCTATTGCGATAAGACGATTTCATGATTTAGGAAAAAAAGGATGGTACGTACTATTTTCCGTTGTTCCAATAGTAAACATGTATTTCGCATTTCAGTTATTCTTCGTAAAAGGGGCGAATGAAAGTAACAGATGGGGAGAAAGTCCGGAAAAAGGATTTATTTAAATCTAATAGAATTTGGAAATAATTAACTTGTACAACTGCGCCCAAACGCCCCATGGAGAAATGCTAAGGCACTTCACCATGCCTGAAATATATTGAAGAATGGGGCCCCTTCCCCATAAGATGAAAACAGAAAAACGGTGCGCGAAGATAAAAACCAAATACAAACCCACCCCCCAAGAAAATGGAGAGGTAAACCAGCGTATAACAAAGCCCAGGGTACTCCGCGCGGGTTACCACCCGCGCTCCGGGGCTCCGCCCACATGGTTTTTTGGATTGGTCCGGCTGTTCAGGCTCCATTGAGAGGCTTCGCGGCGAAAAGCCACTCGCTCTCAACGGGCCTTCACAGCACACTGCGGGCGTTCGCTCCGGGCGGCCGCAGGCCACCACTTCGCTCTCGTCCTCGTGTTTCGGCCCTAATCCAAAAAACCACGTCACCCTCGGCGAACGTTGCATGCAATTGCCCCCACACAAGAGAAGAAAGTGAATTACGAAAACCGCCCCCCAAGAGAAGAAAAGTGCGCACAGGAAAGAAATACCCCGGATTTTAAAGGAAGGAAAAAAATAAGGTGATCATTGTCATTCGGGCTATTAAATTGTCAAATACTAAATTAGAAATACTCTCCTCAAAAGAAGCAGGATCCGTAAATGCAACAATATCAGCAAACCTTCGAATACATTCCATATAGTTGGAGATTCGCAAGGAAGATTTCTTGTAAATTTGGTTTTTTAATTGCAATGTTTATTTCCCTGGCACTTCCATCTATGGGATTCGGTCAATGGATAATTACTAAAGGCCCTGACCGTGGAAATATATTTATAGCAGCAAACGGTTCAAATCTTTTTGCCGGAACAAGGGACGGGATCTATCGTTCCGCAAATAACGGGGTCAGTTGGTCTCCTGTTAATACCGGTTTCACAGGAACGCTCGCGGGATTTACATCAATCGGAACAAATATTTTTGTTTCGAATACGGAGAATTCAGTATTCCGTTCAATTGATAGCGGCACAAATTGGACCCAGCTACCAGTAGCAGGAAGTAGCCCAACAATTGAAGCAAGTGGGACAATTCTTTATGTTGATGCGACACGTAGGTCACTTGACAGCGGCACAACATGGAAAACGCTGGATGCTCTCGGACTTATCAGTAAAAGAAATGCATTTATAGGATTTGGTTCATACATTTATACTGGCACTCCCGAGGGCGCTATGCTTTCGATTGATAGTGGTATGAACTGGAAATCTCGTAATGACGGCCTACCCCCGAAAAAAAATGTTCAGTCTTTAGCCAAGATTGGAACAAATTTATTTTTGGCCACACTTGAAAGCGGCGTATATCGCTCCTCGGATAGTGGCACTACTTGGGTGGAATCAAATACCGGATTGACAAGCCTAGCCGCCCATGCTCTTTTGGCAAATGGAACCGACTTAATTGCAGGTACAGATGGCGGCATTTTCAAATCGAAAGACAACGGTTTGAATTGGATTTCAATAAGTGATTCTTTACCAGTAAATCCAAATGTCAGAACACTGGCCTTGATTGGAACAAGTCTTTTTGCCGGCACTTCCGAAAGCGGTCTATTTCGCACAAACGATAACGGCAAAAACTGGACCTATATTTACAATGGCCTGACAAAAATTCCAATCCAATCAATTCTCACAGAGGGAATTAAAATCTATGCTGGCTCGGGTGGCTCAGGCGTCTATGTCTCAACAAATAAAGGAGAAAACTGGAGCCCAATCAATTCGGGATTAACGAATCTAAACGTCACCTCTCTTGCAGGTAATTTTGTGGGCACCGACATTGGTGTATTTTTAGGCAGCCTTTCCGGTAGTAATTGGAATTGGACATCGTTCATGGGCGGCGGAGGTAATATCAAAATTAGAGCACTTAGGATTCAGGGAGGTAACCTCATTGCTGCTACAGATCGTGGCGAAATGAAATCCCTTACTAGTGGTCCTACATGGACGGCACCAAGCGGCGACACATGTAGCCATTCCCTGCTGTCGAGTGGCTTAAATTTCTTTGAGTTGTCCTGCCAAGGTGACGTCCGTCTATCCACCGACAGCGGGAAAAGCTACACGACCTTAGCCCATAGTTGGCCCTCTAGCCTAAATGCTATTTCTCATGCTGTTATCGCTTCAAACCTTTTTATAGGCACAAGCGGTGGTGGCGTCTTTTTTTCCAGCAACAAGGGTATAACTTGGAATGCAGTAAATACGGGACTTCCGCTGAATGCAACCGTACAATCCCTAGGGATGAGCGCGGAAAATCTTTTTTCAGGAGTTGATTTTGGAAATGTGTGGCGACTGCAACTTCTTCCAATTCCTACCCTTATTTCTCCGGCAGACAATGCCACAAACCAACCTAGAAACCCAACCTTTTTTTGGAATCTTACTAGTGGTGCCGTTACTTACAAACTTCAAATTTCTACCTCTCCGTCATTTAGTGCATTGGTATTTGAAGATTCTACGTTGACTGGCCTTTCCAAATATGTTGACTCATTACTCAAGGATACAACCTATTACTGGCGAGTGGAGGCTAAAAATTCTTGGGGTTTTAGGCTGTTCTCAAACACACGGCGATTTTCAACTGGTTCATCCACCTTTATTCGAAGCCAAATTCCCGCGTCTCGGCCTTCTATTTGGGCAATCGAACCATTGAGGCATGGTCAAGGAGATATTCAGCTAAAACTAATGGTACCGACCAAAGGATTTGTTGAAGTACGGGTCATTACTGCAGATGGTAAAGAATTTCTAAATATCAGCCAATACCTACAAGCAGGTGAATATTTTATCCACAAAAATGGGCTCTTCGGGCGATCGAGTGGGTATTTTTAGCCAATTTAGTCACTTGTAGGTTACCCTTAACGGTTTGAAAACACAGCGTACTGATGGAACTTGTTGT
>JAYUHW010000422.1:0-14426 GCA_043766615.1 Fibrobacteria bacterium
CTGGGACTGGTTAAACGACAATGAAATAGTTTTTGGCAATTGGGAATGGGATAGGGGAGAGATCTGGGTTCTGACTGGGCTCAAAACGCCTTCCAAGGCCGGTATTACCGTTCGTCGGTATTATCCTACCGATATTCGGGAGCCTTTGGGTATAAAGGTTGTGAACGGAGTTGTTTATGTTGCCCATAAATGGGCCATTACCAAATTGATCGATGCGGATAAGAATGGGACTGCTGAAACCGCCGAAACCATTGTCGATTTCCTGCATAATCCTGATGGTGCCAATCTTTATTCCATGGATCTCAAGTACAAGGATGGTTTTTTCTATACGGCACTGCCTTCTTTGACTACGGCAGGCGGAGGCGTGGGTTATCCGGTTCCCAAAGAGAGAGGCACTGTGGCCAAAGTCAACTTGACGACAAAAACAATTGAATATTTATGCTGGGGATTGCGCACTCCGGATGGATTGGGTTGGGGTCCGGAAGGGGAGTTGTTCACTACCGATAACCAGGGCGCATGGCTACCTAGCAGTAAATTGATTCATGTGACCAAGAACAGATTTTTTGGGCTGCAACCCATTTTGGGTGGGGATCCTACTCTGGTCGAATCCCCACCGGCGATTTGGATGCCCCATTTAGAGGCGAGCAATTCCCCCACGCAGCCAATGATGCTCAGCACCGGCCCCTTTGCTGGTCAAATGCTGATTGGTGACGATTACTATGGCAATGTGCACCGAGCCTTCTTAGAAAAAGTGAATGGCGAGTTCCAAGGCGCCCTGTTTCATTACACCGGGGGACTGACTTGCGGAGTCCATCGGTTTTTGGAATATCCCAATGGCGATGTGTTATTTGGCGGATTGGGAGATGGTTCAACCTGGGCATGGCAGAACAATCATTACGGTTTACAATTGATGAAGAACAAGCCCACTCCGGCCTTCGAAGTTGCGGAAATTCTTTCGCGGGCCAACGGATTTACGCTTCGATTCACTAGGCCGGTAGGAGTAACAGCTGAATCCCCGGAATATTATCAGGCCGAATCCTGGTCGTACAAACCGACCAATGATTACGGAGGACCAAAAATTGGTAAGACAACATTGACCGTGAGCAGAGTGACCGTAGATGCATCAAGGATGTTTGTCAATTTACAAATACCGAATTTGGCTAAAGGCAAAGTTGTGCATTTCTCGTTTCATGCGGATTTGAAATCGGCCGCAAATGAAGTTTTATGGACCGGTGAATCCTGGTATACTTTGAATTCCATTAGTACCGAAGTAGTACCCTTTCCGGTGGGTATTGCAGCCAGAAAAGTTCAATCCGAATTGTCCAATCCCAGGGTTGAGTTTCGGAACGGTGGACTTTCAGTCACAATGGATAAACCGGTTTGGAATAAACTGGAAGTACGCAATGGGAAAGGTGCCTTGGTTCTTTCTAAAAATACCGAGGGGCAATCCGAAATGTCCTTACCCATGCCAAATGCCTCTCGGGGCCTGCATATTGTTTCCATGCTAGGAAACGATATCCATTGGTCACAAAAAATTTTGGTTCCGTGATTCCGGATCCGAGTCGTGATCACAAGCGCCGCGTGCGTTACCGGGGCACCCATCCCCGGGGGTTTGGCGAAAAATACAAAGAACTGAACCCGGCTCTTTATGCTGCGGACTTTCAGAAAGTCATCGATCGCGGGCAAACTCCAGTCGGAACGCATCGGCCTATTTGCGTGCAGGAGATACTCCACTGGCTTGCGCCAAAGCCCGGCAATATTGGCTTGGATGCAACCCTGGGTTATGGCGGCCATGCCCAAGCGCTTCTCCCGCGAATTGCGCCGGGTGGACGCCTTTTCGGAATCGATGTGGATCCGATGGAACTGCCGCGAACCGAAGCACGATTACGCAGTTTAGGATTCACGGAGCGGGAGTTTGTCGTTCATCGTATGAATTTTGCCGGATTGCCAAAACTACTTCCGGAGGCCGGTGGTGGTTTTGATTTTGTCCTGGCGGATTTAGGGGTGTCCTCCATGCAAATTGACAATCCTGCCCGTGGATTTACATTCAAGGCGGATGGTCCGTTGGATTTGCGGCTGAACCCCGAACATGGCCGATCAGCGGCGGCATTGCTCCAATCCATCACTCACCGTGATCTTGTCCTGCTGCTCTATGAGAACTCGGATGAACCTCATGCCGAAGAAATTGCAACCGCCATTGCAAATGCAAAGGGAAGGATCCATTCCACCCGCGACTTAGTTGAATGCGTGCGCCAGGCTCTCAATACAGTTCCCAAAGACGTTCGCGAAAAGGAAACAACAGGCGCGATGCAACGCACCTTTCAGGCTTTGCGCATTGCGGTCAATGATGAATTTGGAGCCTTGGATCGCTTGCTGGATGTGCTGCCCGCATGCCTTAAGCCAGGAGGACGAGTGGCTATCCTGACTTTTCATTCGGGCGAAGATCGCCGGGTCAAGAAATCATTTCAAGCCGGCGAACGTGCAGGCATTTATAGCCGCGTGGCACCCGATCCCATCCGACCCACTGCGCAAGAGCGCCATTCTAATCCCAGAAGCGCTTCTGCTAAATTGCGCTGGGCCATACGCGCGCAAGTTTAGGCTATGCCGTGTTACGGTGAAACTTGGCTAGCTTAAGTATCTCGTCCAATCTTCCTGAGTCTTTCCAAGTAGTGGGTGTTTCATCGGAAAAGTGACGGAGAAATTCCGGACCTGGCTCCCAATCCCAAGCATCCAGAGAATCATTTCCATCCCAGGCAATGCCAAGATAAAAAGCATGCAGCAAATGATGTTGGGCTCCCAGGACTGCATAATCGTTTGCGTTCAACTCTTCATTGAGCCGTTTTAAATAGGCCTGACCGTCACCAGAATAGATTTTATCTCCAACCACCGGGCAGCCTGCGTGCGCAAGGTGTACCCGCAACTGATGCTTTCGACCGGTTATGGGCGAGAGGGCGACCAGAGAAAGACCGTCTTTGCAGGCCATAGTTTGGTACAAGGTCAACGCGGATTTCCCACTCGGATAAGCGTGGACTCGGCAACGGATGGCATCTCCGGGCAGCGTGGCCAAGGGTTGGTCTAAAATCCCAACTCCCGTTTCCGGTAAGGTGCCGCGAATGACGGCCATATATAATTTGGTCCAGGATGCTGCTACACTTTCCGGTGACAAATGTTTTAAAGCAGCAGGTCCGCGCGCAAAGGCAACCAATCCACTTGTTTCGCGGTCTAGTCGATTTAATGGCGACCAGGCGGTATCCTGCAAACGCTCGCGCAAAAGGTTGGCCAAGGTTTGAAAAAAGATTTTTCCGGTACGATGCACGGGCATTCCTGCCGGTTTATGCACCAAACACAAGTCAGGTGATTGCCGTACGATCTCAAAATCAATCGGCACTTCCGGTTCTTCATAATCGACCACCGCAAAGCGCAAATTTTGGCCCTCGCGAAGTGGCTCCTGGCCGTGAGCCACTTTTTCTTCCAAGGTCAATCGTCCTAGTGCTAAAAGCACCCGCCATTCCTCGGGGGAATGGTAGGTGAAGCGCCGATTTAGATAGTCCTGGAGGGTATCACGACCCGGATTTCGAATGCGAGTCGTGAATGAGGAATTGATCCTGGGCAAATTAAGGGCGCACTATTTTTGCGCCATGAGCTCAAGCTCGGACTTGATAAGGGCCGGAGTAGAATCGGCATCGAAGCTTTTATATCGGATATACTCGCCCTTGGGATTGATGACCATCAGCATCGGAATGGAACCCGTCCCATAATTATCACCGAACTTGCGATCTTCATCGTAAAAAACCGGTACATGAACGCTGTACTCACGAATAAAGCTGCGAATGTCTTCCTCGGCATTGAACTTGATAGCTATAGCAATGGTGGAAACACCTTTACCCGTCAATTCATCGGCCATTTTTTGAACAAATGGATAGGCATGTTGGCAATGGGGGCATTTGGCGGAAAAATAAAAGATGACAAGTTTTCGGTTGGAGAAATGCGACAACTTCATATTGCCGTCGGAAATGGCCTTGGGACTAAGGGAGAAATCAAGATGGGCACGCTTGCCTTTTTTATCGAGTTCAAAGGTCGGCGGCGTTTCCGGTGCCTGCGGGCCTTGGACAGGACCTCTTAAAGGTTGGGGAAAGGCTAGGTTTAAACAAAATCCGGCCAGGACTGATATGAATGGTATCGCCTTAATGTGACGCATGGGAATAATTATCTCCTTATAAGTCACTAAAAAGATACAAGGCTTGAGCGGGATCGGACAAGGAAAAACTTAAAAATTGTAGTTCGCGATGCGATTTTTAAGTGGATTGCAATCCTCCGGGAAGCTGCTGGAATTGTCTCATATATGCGCTATATTGTATACTTATCATGTGCGTTTTTACGGTTTTACTCAAAGTTCCTACTCTCAGGGCAACCGTAAAGGGTGAATGATTTGAATTTTTCCGGTAGCACCGGCGAGTTAGGCCCGGAAATCAATAAACTGAAACAACAGAACGTGCAATTGCAACACCTGTTGAAGTACAAGGACGATGTTGAAATTCCCACTTTGAAACGACAAATGGGTCATTTTCAGCATGAGCTGCAAACCACCAAATCCCATTTAAATGAGACGGTTAAACAGGAAGATTTTCTGGACCGAAAAACCGGTATCATTCACATCGACCGGGATATGCGCCTTGTCAAAATCAATAGTTATGCTCTTGAAATTCTAGGAACGATCCAGACTCAAGCCATTGGGCGTTCCATTAAAGAAGTGGGCATTCACTCGCAAAGCGGTAGACCTATTTTTGGGGATATTGATTATCATCTGGAGCCGGAGGGAAAAGAAAGCGATTGGGAAAAGGAAATTCCCATGCCCAATGGTGACAAACGTTACTACCATTTTCGCAGTTCCTTAATCAACGGCACTCGTCTTATCAGCATCATTGAAGTGACGGATTTAAGGCTTTCAGAAAGCCGTGTCAAAGCAATTATTGGCTCATCAAAAGACGGGATTGCATTAATTGACGAAGCCTTCATCATCCGCTCGACCAATGCGCGATTTGGAAAGTTGTTCGGGCTCAATTGGCGGCAATTTGCTGGGATGCAATTCGACATCGCTGCCGACCTGCTCCAATATCATTTCAAAGACTCGCAAGAATTTATGCAGTTCTACTCTTCCATTCAGCAAGAGCCGCAAAAACATGGTGAACAGTTGTTCGAAATGGAATTGCCCCAAGCAGCCACCTACCAAATCTACACAAGACCGATCCTGGACGAACAAAGTAGGCTGATCGGGCGCGTATGGTTTGTCACGGATGTTTCTCAATTCAAGGAAATGGAAAAAAAATTAGCCGCCCATGCTCAAGACCTGGAAGACAAAGTCCGGGCCCGCACCGAGGAACTCAATATCCAGAATCAGGAACTGGTGCGAGTGCGGCAGGAAACGGAAATTGAACTGGATATGGCCATGCAGGTGCAGCAAGGCATGCTGCCCAAAACACTGCCACGCCTGGATGGGTATGAGGTGGCGGCCGCTTACGTGCCTACCGGTAAGGTCAGCGGAGACTTTTACGATTTCATCATGATTGATGAGCATCGTATCTTTATGCTGATGACGGATGTTTCCGGTCATGGTGTACCAGCTGCGCTAGTAACCGCCATGGCAAAAATGGCTTTTGACCGACATGTGAAATCGGGAATGTCGATTTCCCAAATTCTCAAACAGGTGAATATCGACCTTTGCGCGGCCATCAATACGGATCATTATTTAACGGCCTTTGTCGGCATTCTCGATCTGCGGACTGGAGGGTTGAAATACAGCCGCGTCTGCCATCCCTACCCGGTTATCTATCGACATAAGACCAAGTCTTTGGAGCATTTGGAAATGCGGGGAGGTTTTTTCCTTGGGATGTTCGAGGACAATAATTATTCCGAAGAAGAGACTGTACTCAATCCCGGCGACCTTCTGTTTGTCTACACGGATGGCATAAACGAAAGTTTCAACAATCAAGACGAACTTTATGGGCGGAAACGCTTGGATGACGTCATTCAAAAATACGCACCGCAGGGACCAATCGAAACAGTTGCCCAAACCCAACGGGACAAGGAAAATTTTTCAGAGGGTCGCCTGAGTCAGGATGACATCTCCATTTTCGCGATTAAAAGAACCGAAAAAGGCTGATTCCAGCCACTCAACTTTTTATCTTGCCACTAAAAGTCCAGGAGGATATCGTTTGCGTATTTTAGTTGTTGGCGGCGCTGGATATATCGGTTCGCATGTTTGCAAAGCTCTGGTAAAAGATGGCGTAGATGTCACCGTTTTTGATAATCTGTCTTCTGGCCTAAGAGGAAACATCCAACCCGGTGTTCATTTTTGTGAAGGGGATATTTTGGATGTGGCCGCACTCGATGCCGTTTGCGGATCCGTAAAATTTGATGGTGTCATTCATTTGGCCGCTCTCAAAGCGGCGGGTGAATCAATGTTGGTACCAGAACGCTATTCGACCCACAATATCACCGGCACGTTGAACTTGCTCAATGCGGTCAGCAAACATGGAATCGGTTGCTTTGTTTTTTCTTCTACTGCTGCCGTGTACGGCGATCCTCACTATCTGCCCATGGATGAAAAACATCCCACTGCGCCGGCCAATTATTACGGCTACACCAAGCTGGCCATCGAGGGCTTTTTAGATTGGTACGGCAGGCTGAAGGGACTCAAGTATGCGGCTTTGCGGTATTTCAATGCCGCCGGATACGATTTGGATGGGGATATTATGGGGCTCGAACAGAATCCAGCGAACCTGGTTCCCGTTATCATGGAAACGGCCATGGGCTGGCGACCAAAAATGTTGGTATATGGCAATGATTATGACACACGAGACGGATCTTGTATTCGAGATTATATCCATGTTTCCGATCTTGCGCGCGCCCATGTAGCAGCGCTTCGAAAACTGATTTCCGGCAATGGCAACCTTACCGTAAACCTAGGTACTGGAGAAGGTATAACGGTTTTGGAAATGGTGAAAAAGGCGGAGGAGATTATCAACAAATCCTTGGCCTATGAAATTGTTGGACGTCGCGAGGGTGATCCTCCTGCCGTGGTTGCGTCTTCCGCAATGGCCAAAACCCTTCTCGATTGGGAGGCCAAGCACAGCGATGCGACCACATTATTGGAAACCACTTGGAAGGCCTATCAGGCCAATGCGAAAGTCAGGCGTGTATGAAAGATTTCCCACATACTTTGGGGGCCTTGAAGCGATCGGGCTATCAAGTTAAGTCCGTTAAACAGGAACTGCGGGACAATATGCTGGCCCGCATACGGGGGGGTGGACCGCTATTGCCTGGCATCATCGGATATGAAGAAACTGTCCTTAAGCAAATTTCTCATTCCATCCTTTCCAAGCACGACATCCTTTTGCTGGGACTGCGTGGCCAAGGCAAAACCCGCATTCTACGTCGCCTCGCGGATTTTTTAGATGAACGCATACCTATAGTTGAAGGGAGTGAAATCAACGACAATCCTTTTGCGCCTATATCCCGTTTCGCCCAAGACCGCATTGCCGAGTTCGGGGACGATACACCCATTGCTTGGATCGGTCGTGAGAGCCGTTATGGAGAAAAATTGGCGACACCGGATGTGTCCATGGCGGATTTGATTGGAGACATTGATCCGGTAAAGGCTTTTCACCAAAAGCTTGGGTACGGGCACGAAGGCGCGATTCAATTTGGCATTATTCCGCGCACCAATCGAGGCATTTTTGTAATCAATGAATTGCCCGATTTGCAGGCGCGCATTCAAGTCGGCTTACTCAATATCATGGAAGAGCGGGATGTACAAATTCGAGGCATTCGGATTAGAATACCGCTCGACTTGATGATGGCTTTTTCCGCCAATCCTGAAGACTATACCAATCGAGGCAATATTATTACGCCGCTGAAGGATAGAATCGAATCCCAAATCATCACGCATTACCCTAAGGATACGGGTACGGCCATGGAGATTACGAAACAAGAGGCTTGGCTCAATCGCGGAACCGCAGTAACACCCATTCTTGCTGAACCTATTTGCCGAATTGTCGAACAAATCGCCTTTGAAGCGCGTGAAGACAAGGATTTCATCGATCAGAAGTCCGGAGTTTCCGCGCGATTATCCATCGCAGCATTGGAGCTTTTAGCCAGTGCCGTGGAATTGCGCGGAGCACATACCGGTGAAGCCGCTCCCAGAGCGCGCCTTTCCGATCTGGAAAGTGTGATACCCGCCATCACAGGAAAACTGGAACTTGTCTATGCTGGTGAACAAGAAGGGCCCGCCAATATTGCTCGGGCCATGGTGGCCAAAGCGACCAAGCGGGTTTTTCATCGGTACTTTCAAGATCCATACAATAAGCGGGAAAAGTCGCCGGAAGAGAATCCTTATTTTCCGGTGTTGTCCTGGTTCGAAAAGGGAAATACTTTGACTCTAGGTGATAACATGGACGACGGTGCCTATCGAAAGGCATTGGAATCGGTGCCGGAAATTGGCAAAGTTATGAAAAAGGTAGTGGCATTGGATGCCCCTGTTCGAGCCCCTGAAGACGCTACGCTTTTCCTGGAATTGCTTTTGGAAGGTCTGCACCTGCATTCTCGATTGAGCAAGGAAAATCTGACGGAAGGTTTTATTTACCGGGACATGATGTCGGATATTCTAACGCGATAAGTTAAATCGAGATAGGTTGACTGTATGGAGATCCGTTATGGAAAGCCGTTACCGCCAGAAATAGGTACAACCGGTGAAGGCGCGACTCAAGCCGATATAGTCGATCTCTTTTCCCAAATGTTTCTGCGCAGCAACGGCAATGTAGGACAAGCTTTGGAATGGCTGCGCAAGATTTCGGAAACGCACGGATTGTTGGGCCGGGATCGTACCTTCGAGGACATGTTGGATGAATTAGAAGCAAAAGGCATGCTGCGAAGGGATAAGGGTGGCTTTTCCGTTACCCCAAGTGGCGATCAAGTCATCCGTGAATCCGTATTTGATCGGGTTTTCAAAGGCATGGGCAAAGGCCTACGCGGCTCCCATGCCACGGGCACTCCTGGCAAAGGCGGAGAACGATTGCCGGAAAAACGCCCGTACATCCACGGAGACGAGCTGGCCGATCTGGATTTCAACGCTTCCCTACGCAATGGATTGAACCGAACCGGGACCGATGAAATTTCCGAAGACGACTTTGAAGTCTATGAGCGCGAGCAATTGGCTGGCTGTGCCACGGTACTGATGTTGGATATCAGCCATAGTATGATCCTATACGGTGAAGATAGAATTACACCAGCTAAAATGGTGGCCATGTCCCTGGTGGAATTTGTCCGTCGTCATTATCCGAGGGACACGCTGGATGTCATCACCTTTGGAGATGAGGCGAAGGAAATCGCACCGGATCGTATTGCGCATGTGGCTGTGGGCCCGTATCACACCAACACTTGCGACGGCCTCAAGCTTGCCCAGACTTTGCTTCGCCGCCGCAAAAGCCCCAATAAGCAGATTTTCATGGTCACGGATGGAAAGCCTTCCGCTGTATTCGACCGAGGCCGCCTGTATCGGAATTCCATGGGCCTTGATCCGCTGGTGTTGCAGAAGACTTTTGCCGAAGGACGCAGTTGTCGAAAGCATAAAATTCGCGTTTGCACCTTTATGATCGCGCAAGATCCTTATTTAATCGAATTTGTGGAGGAGTTCAGCCAGGTAAGCGGAGGCCAAGCATTTTATACCGGCTTGGACGGCCTAGGTGAATTTATTTTTGTGGATTACCAAGCACATCGTCGCGGAAAAATCCGCTGAGTAAATAGGTCACTTGGATGGACTGACGGCAAGGCCATTGCCGCCTTTGCATTTTACAGCATACATGGCTTCATCGGCTCTCTGAATAAATTCCTTTAGGGCCTGTCCCGGATCCTTCAATTCATCGCCCGGTCTAAATTGGGTGATGCCGATGGAAAGCGAGGTGGGCTCCACGCGTAATTTTCGAAAGGCGGTTAGAATCCGTTCGCAGGTTATCGAAGCACCGGCAACTGCGGTGTCTGGCAAGAGCAGGACAAATTCATCGCCGCCATAGCGATAGGCGGAATCCATATCGAGCCGCAGTTCATTTTGGAAAACATTTCCCAGCATCACCAGCAAGTGGTCTCCAGCTTGATGACCTTTGGTATCGTTATAGATTTTGAATTTGTCCACATCGACCAGAGCCAGAGAAAACGTGCGGTTGGGATGGCGTTTTTGTGCCTTGATCATTCTGCCTAGTTCGGCATTAAGGTGGCGGACATTGTACAACCCTGTCAGACTGTCCGTAATCACCAATCGCAATAGTTGTTCATTCTTCTCTTGAAGTTGGACCTCCAATTGTTTTCGCTTGGATATATTGTTGCAGTTGAAAACTTCTCCAATGGTTTCCTTGTCTCGGTTGAGCATGCGCGTGACGCTCAGGGAGATCCAGATTTCCTCTCCGGAATCCAATGTGTGGATGCGGAGCTCGGGCGCTTCTGCGGAACCATGTTGATCCACTCTGGCCAAAAGGGCGGAAATTTCTGTGGGGCTTTCGAAAAGGGAATGCACTTCCTTGCCGAGCACATCGGTTTGGGTAATGCCGAAAACACGTTCCGAGCCGCGATTGAATTTGAGAATACGGTGTTCCACATCAGTGGTAAAAATAATATTGCCTGAATTCGCGATGACGGATTCGAAATACCAGGCTTTGGCCTCCAAGCGTTTTTGCTTGAGGAGGAAGACTTGCAAGTCGTCGAGATACGTCCGCGCTTTTTTTCGGAAGTAGTAAGTCAGCGCTACTAACAGGAGGGCCAATGGATAGACCAGCAGTGGATTGAATTTTAGCGCCAAAAAACAACCGGCGAGGACGCCAAAAAGCAGGATGGCGAAGGATAAATTTGTTTTCCAACCACGCTGGGTCATTGCTAAAAAAACCTTCTTTAACCTGATTTTACGCTACCCAAACAGGGAGTGCAATGCAGGAAAGTTTGGAACGGTAAAAATACTAGTTGATTTCAACCCATGCGGCTCTTGTTTATCTGGTTTTCTTCTTGTAGCGCCAGATAAAAACGTGCCTGCCTTTGCGTCAAATAAAGGGGAAGGTTTTGCAAAGACAGTCCGTTGATGGCGATTCGATACGCTTCCCAGATAAGATTTGAATGAGTGTGTTCCGCCAATTCTTTTTCAGCCGCTTCCAGTCTTTGTAGTGCCTGTGGCTCTGGATTGGCAATAGCTCTCACCAATTCAAGGCGTAGATTTTCTAGTAGACCTGTTAAACTCGTAATAGCTATGCCCTTGCCATCCAATCGGATTCCCTTTTCAATCCCATTTTGTTTTTCCCTGCCGTTTCCAATAACAGTTTTATCCAAAGCCTCGGCATTACGAAAATGGTCCAGCGTTTGTATCAGGGCTTTTGCGCTTAGACAAGCGGGATGGAATTCTTGTCTGGAATTTTTAAGTACCTGCATATCCAGCCCAGCGTCCCAGGCTGTTTGCCACATTGTAATATGCTCCGGAAGCTCACCGTAAAGGATGTACGCTGCGATTGTTTCCGGAAGTAGGCTATTTAAACGTGCATGTGGGATCGAGAATTGAAAATTCGGTAGGGGCTCAGGATCGGTTTGGATAATCACATGACCGCTGCCATATGGACCTGTTTCAATGGGGTTAGAAGGTCCGAAAAGCGCTAGCGTCGGAGCTCGGGTCGCGGCAGCCAAGTGCATGGCTACGGTATCGCCTGTAACCACCAGACGAGCATTGCCAGTGAGCCATGCAAGTTCAAGAAAGGTTGTCTTACCCACACAAAGCACCATGGCTGAGGCTGCCTGAGTATCCATCGCATTTAGGATCTGTTCCAAGATAGGCTGTTCTAGCGCCGCGCCGGTAAGGACAATTTCCAAACCAGCTCGATGGCAAAGGGTGGCCAAACGCGCCCAATGTCCGGCCGGCCAACATTTTCCAGGCCAGGCTGATCCTGGATGAAAGACTAGGTACTGACCGGGTAATATTTTTTCTGCGCACTTGGGCCGCGATAGCGTGGGAAGGATTTCCCCGTCTTTTCCCGTCCAGCTAGCCGGAATTCTTGACTGATAGGTGCTTCTGGCTTGACCCAGTTTTTCCAATGCCCGATGCGCGGTGCGCAAGTACACATCGATCGCGTGCCATCCATTTTCACCACGCGCTACCGGAATGGCCGCGAGGTGTTCCATATAGCGGGACTCGATATGAAAGTGACTTCCTTCTCGAAATTCCAGGCCTGTCTTTTGTTTGGCAGTAACAAAGGATTGAAGGACGCCGCCAGAGTACTCTTGAAAAAAATTCATAGAGAGCAAATAGGAAGTGCTTGACAACTCCCTCAGAAACGCCTTCATTGCAGTAATGCCCTCGGCAAATTCGTCCGAATGAATACAGTGCTGCAACGGCTTGCTGGGTATGACGTGCACGCGTCTTATTAAAGAGCTGCCTTGAACAAGAATGCGACATTCTTCACTGACCACATAATCAAATACGAGGTCCGGGTATTCTGATGTCAGCCGAGACAAGGTCTGTAAAGCCATAACCACATCACCTGGATTATTGGGCAGTATTATCAGGACCTCCGTATTCAAACCTGCCCGTACCTTTGTTGCTGGCGTGTTTCTTTAGCTAATAGAAGGCCGATGAGAAGAATTATGCGCTCTTCCTGCGAGATCGCTACACCTTTGGCCAGTTTTCCTTCCACAACCTTGTAAAGGCGACTGAATTCCTGCTGTTCCATGCTTCCAAGCATGCCATTTTTCAGGCTCCGAAAACAATCCATGCGTGTAAAATGATGCGCGAATCCTTTGCAAAGAACGGTCTTTACTGCTAATTTCTCCGCCATGCCCAAATATTCCATCGCCTTTATAACACCTGCGCCTTCTTTGGTACACCAAGTAGTGGAGATGGATTCGCAGGAGTCGGCTCTACGCTTCTTCTTCAACCAATTCGTTTCCGCCGGATATTCAAAAGACAATGAGGGCTACAATTATTTCAAAGAAGATTTTGTGGATGCGGATGCCCCCTTGGGTAGCATTCTAGAGCTTTAAGGAACCACAGTGGTATCCAGAAAGACCATTGGTGTGCTGATGGGGGGCATTTCTCCCGAGCATCCGGTGTCCTTAGTTTCTGGATGCGGCATGTTGAAAAATCTGAATCCGGAGTTGTACCTCGGCTTCCCAATTTTAATCTCAAAAGAAAACACATGGATCTGGCCGGACCATGCCTCCGGCAATTTGGCATTTATGGCTGCTGCCAATGCCATGGTCGATTCCCCGGAGAAAGCGGCAGCTTGCCTGCAGAGCCCGCCGCAAGGTTGGCATGTCGCCCGCTTTCCGGATTTTAAAGTTTTCCCAAAATGTGACTTGATGCTGATTGGCTTGCACGGGATAGGCGGGGAAGATGGACGGCTACAGGGATTTTTTGATTTGGCTGGGCAACGCTTCAGCGGTAGCGGCAGTTTAGGATCCGCACTGGCCATGGATAAGATTACAGCCAAGCGGATTTATCAAGCAGAAGGGATTCCTACTGCCCGCTATCGTGTCCTGGAAAAGCAGGACTATGCTGGCGCTGGCCCTGCATTAGAAAAGGAATTTGGTTATCCGGTGGTGATCAAAAGCCCTCAGGGCGGATCCAGTCTGGGCATGGGAATAGCAAAAACCGCCGAACAACTGGAAGGCCTATTGAAAACATTAGGCGCCGGTTCCGACCGTTTATTAGTTGAAGAATTTATTGAAGGCCGGGAAGGCACCTGTGGATTTCTTTCTGGCTTTCCGTCCTTACCGCCTACAGAAATTCGGCCCAAGGCAGGCTTTTTTAATTTTGAAGCCAAGTATCAACCTGGTGGAGCGGAAGAAATTACCCCAGCGGATTTCCCCCCAGCTATCCTAATCGAAATGCAAAAATTGGCGGCGCGCTGCCACCATGCACTGCAACTCTCCGTATACAGTCGTACCGATTTCATTTATGCCCAAAATAAACTATGGGTGCTCGAAACCAATAATCTACCAGGCTTTACACCCACTTCGCTCCTACCGCAGGCTGCCGCCTACGCCGGATTGAATTATACCGGGCTGTTGACGCGGATCATCGAGGAAAGTTTAAATAAGTGAAGGGGCCGCAACCACCGGAACTGGTATTGGTGATCGACCTTTCCGCCGCCCTTTATGTGGGAATTGTTGACCCAGTGAAGGGCGTATTGGCTGCAAGGATTCGCGAACAGGCCGGTCGATTGGAAAAAGGAAGTCAAGGAGCCTCCGCCGGCAGGGGTGAATCGGGTCATGCGCTTTTAGAAGAATGCCTTGCAGCATCCGGCGCCACTCTTTCGGATATCGGATCGATATGTGTGGGTACGGGTCCTGGCAGCTTTACTGGAATAAGAGTGGGAGTGGCTATCGCCCAAGGGTTAGGTTTT
>JAYUHW010000423.1:0-16486 GCA_043766615.1 Fibrobacteria bacterium
AAAAACCGCCGTTGATTGGAACAACATTTTGTCCAACAAGTACAGAAGTATATTCGATCCCAATATTTGGATGCCTGTCGAGTTTCCCCCGCAAAAGCCCTCAATGGATAGGAATATTGATTCCATTGCAAAAACCGCCACTGATACGGTAGCCAGGCCATTCGATCACCTTGTTTGGCATGATGATGCGTTGGAATCCTACTCACGTGGCCAGGTTCGTTATGGAGCCATAGACGTTGAAGCAATTTTGGAAAAACCTTTAAAAATCGGGGGGAAAATCTACCCATACCTAAAAGTCTTCGACCTTTCCGAACAAATTGGAGACAGAATTTTTCTTGGAGGACCGAATCACTTTTTGCTCCTTTCTGATGCAAAAACAAGCGACCCAAAGTCCGCCAATTTTTTTTGGATGCGCAAGTCTAATGTTCCGCCTGACCGCATATTCAATGTTGTCTCTCGTGGGGCGAAAACGGTTGCCTTGTCACTTTCCGGATTGTTTAAAATCGAAAACGAAAAGTGGGACGCCATTCCCGGCTATTCATTTTACTCACCCGAAATTCTGGAGCGGAATTTGAGGAGCCTGATCCTAGATAGCGATGGAGGCGTTTATCTCGGCACATGGGGACTGGGCATTTTGCATTTAAAAGACGGTAGATCAAGCCAGTGGAACAGTGGGAATTCCCACTGCCTGGATACGGTCCTTAGCAATTATACCGTGGTGAATGCAATCAGCGACGTGCACGAAGGCGGCTTGTGGGCGACAATTTTCAAAAAAGATAACTTTAATAGTTATGATCTCGTTTACTTGGACATCAATCGAAATGAGGTGCTTTGTCAAAATCTGGGTGGAAGTGGTAAGGTCACGCATAGAGTCAAGGTATTTTCGAAAAATGTTGTTGCAGTTGCTGGCGAAGGTGGAATCGATCTATATACATACGATAAAGTTGGGGGATTCCATGCCAAAGCCTGGAAATCAATTCGATCCGGTTCGACCACGGAAAGCTGGGATGCGGAGATGGATTCTTTTGGACGGGTTTGGGGTTTAATGCTGGGACGCTTGGTGTACATTCCGGCTGAAAGTTTACAGACTTCGAAATATAACATTGAACCCATAACATTCGACGATTTTACCGGACAGGATTGCCATCAAATGGAATCAGATCTGTCCGGTTCCCTTTGGATCGGATGCAGCAATGGATTATATCGCGTTTCTCCTTCCCAATCCTTAAATAACATTTTCGTTCAAAGGTATTCGCTTGACGATGGCCTACTATCCAATACAATTACCGATATTTCCGTAAACAAGGATGATGGTCAAGTGTGGTTGGCGACTGAAAACGGCATCAACATGTACGAAAGCGAATATCGACACATAGTAACCGGATTCAGCAGTCTAAAGGTGTACCCCAATCCCTTTCGTGCCCGTCATCAGTATGTCCTTTTTGACAACCTGCCATCTGGCGTCGACGTCCGCATTCATACCGAATCCGGCATTGTGGTTAAAAATTTTCCATCTTCGATGATAAAGGGTGGGCAGTGCCAATGGGATGGAAGGAATACACAAGGCATCAAGGTGACTCCGGGGATTTATCTTTACAGTGTTACCGGGAGTGGAAAAAATACCCAAGGCAAGATCATTGTGGCGCGCTAAAAATAAAATCTCAGCTCCCCTTGCTATTGCTCTTCAGGCATGGTGAATCCATCAAAACGAAATTTTTGGACATAGCACAATGACGGCTCTCAAAAATCCTGAAGGAATGCAGAGTTTTACAGACAACACAGGCAGTTCATTCATTGGGCACGGTTTTAGTGCATCCACATGGGTACATCTTCTGATTATTGGATTTATCGGAACTTTGTTTGCTTGTAAATACCTGCTTCGCATTTTTCTTCCTTGGACCCCGGCCGCCCTGGTCTATTTCGTAATTTATGGGCTGCAAATCGGTATTATCAGCCAGCTTGTCGCACGCGGGGCGGGAAAAAAAAGCTTTAAATGGATCGCGCTGCCTTTAGTGGCATTTTGGATTGGAGCATTGATAGTTGTCTTCTTTAAAATTGACGCTTCTGAATTGAAAGTGGATAGGTGGAGCGCATTGGACCATTTCTGGCGCACGCTGATGAATGGCCAATACCCCTACCAGGCTAAATCCCATCTCGACCATAATATTAGCGGCTTTCCAGGTTTATTCTTGCTCGCGGCGCCCTTTTATTTTTTGGGCGACGTTGGGCTGATGCAGTTTGCCGGATGGATCGGTTTCGCAGTACTTTTCCAGAAAATATTCCGTAGGACGCGGATTTTCTGGTTTTTGTTCATGCTCTTAATAGGACTGCCTGCTTTTCTTTATGAAATTGAATGCCGCAGCGACCTCTTCACCAATATGGTCGTTGTAGCTTGGGCGATTTATCTTTGTTCCAAGCCGAGCCTGACGCAAGGTGGCTTATTGTTCCTTTGGGCAATGGTATGGGGTTTACTCCTTTCTACCCGAGGTGTGGTGGTGATACCCTTGGTCCTGTTTTCCGCGCATTTTTTCCGAGTACGTGGTTTATGGACCATGATTGGATTTGGCACCCTGGTAACCTCAGTGTTTCTGGCGACCTTCGCGCCCTTTTACGTTTGGGATTCAATGCTTTTTTGGGAACACAATCCATTTTATGTGCAATCCGGGAATATTCCCAGTTGGCTATTGGCCATGGTCATACTTGTTAGTTGCTATTTGGGATGGACGGACAAAACCGGCAACTTGTTTTTCCGGCAAACCGGCATGGTTTTATTCGCAACAGTGCTGATTTGTCTGGGTTTGAAAGCAGATGAGGTGGGGATCGGAAATGCGATTATTAATAATCAGTTTGATATCAGTTATTTTTCCCTAAGCCTGCCATTCCTCTTGATTTCATTGGGAAAAACGTTGGAGCACTCGTTAATTCAGTCGGAAAGTATTTCCCGATAGACAGTTTCCAGGCCAAAAATTTCCTAGTGCAGGACTTACAGGTTGGAGGAGTTTAAGGCAAAAATGTTAGCATGCAGAATATTTGAACCCAATAGTATTTGGAAATATCCAACGAATGGAAGGGTTCAGTACTTCTTTATCCAATTGATTCGGAAAAAGTTCAAATTTTTGGAAGCCATGGATTTAAAACAGGCTGTGGTTTACCTATCATTAATATCTAAAAGAAACTGTGCTCAACTACTATGTATATTCCACGAGTCACGCATTTGGGTTTCGATTTATCCAGTGAAAAGATGACAGATTCTACTGGATCTCAATTCAGGATTTTTCGAATATTTATCGGTGTTTTGATATTAAACGCGCTTTTGATGTTTCCCGTGTTGTATCAGTCCTATAAACATTACAGCGCTCGAACATCCCCATTGGATGTCAATGTTTTCATGACATTGGTGGATGGGCCGGGTGACATCGATCGACCTTTTCATTACCGGTTGGCTGTTCCCATTGTTGTAAAGTTAATGCGCGTGTTGCCCGTTTACAATATTAACATCGATTACACAGAGGATGCTGCCGTTCAGAAGGACTTTTTCCATTTCATGGCATTAAATTTTGGGATTACAATCCTATCTTCAGGACTACTTTTCATTTATCTCCTGAAAAAAGTTCCCCTGGGATTCGCTTACCTTGGATCGGTACTTTATCTTTTTTCCTTTTATACGGTGAACGTCCAACTGCTTCCCATGAGTGACGCCGCTTGTCATTTGGTTTTCGTTTCATGCCTCCTGTTCTTGGAAATAAACAAGCCATGGTACTTTGCAATTACCTGCTTAATTGGAATTTTTACCCGTGAAAACGTCATGCTGGTTCTCATTCCTTGGATTCTCCTCCGCGCTATTACCGATAGCGGTAAGCTGAAGTACCTGGTGTATGTACTTCCGGCAATTTTCGCATATGCTGCAGCAAACTTCATTTTTCCCGCTGACTCACAATTTAACTATTACAAGTTAGGCTTCATTTTAAGCCATTCACTGGATGTCATTCGCCCCAGCACTTACAATCCTTCTGAAATATTCCACATATTTCTTCCCCAATTGCCTTTGGGAATAAGTTTTATGGGATATGCGTATTTGAAAATGGTGGGAAATGCAGAAGGACTGAATCTAAGCAAAGAATTGATGTTATTTCCAGGCTTGCTGGCGCTTGGATCTGCATTGGGACTCGACAACAATACTGGACGATTTGTGTTTACTGCATTTCCTATACTAATTGGATTTCAGGTTGAAGTTTTACACGCTTGGGCAATCCGTCTCAAGATTGTGTAACTTGGAGAAACATTCCAAGCCATGGATCGAAAAGCCCGATCTGTTTGGCACTCCACTATAATTGGATTCCGTTTCCTAACAGGATTCGAGAGATTTTAAGGACTCTGCGGCAGCTAATTAATCGAGCATTTTTTTTAGCGTTAAGGACGTCGTTCAAACTGACAAAAAATCGGGAAAAGCGCACTGGAATTTTGAAAGCTTCTTTCATGTGGTTAATATTTCTCGGTAAATAGCCTCTAATCCCAGAATTTCCTTTTGCACATCATGCTGTTTTTCCACATGCTGCCTACCGATACTTCCCATTGTCGCCCAAGAGCCAGAACACTCAGCCAATTTCAGAATTAATTTGGAATAGACTTCTACGTTTCTCTCCGGAGCCAGGAGGGCGCTTCCATTTGGAACCGTAACATAGGAGATGTCATCATGCAGTGAGGATATAATTGGCATGCCGCAGGCTTGAGCTTCCAGAAGTACAGTGGGGGCGCCCCCCTCACCATCCCCATCGCTGGCGGTACAAGACGGCTGCAATAGGATATCGTGGACTTGCATTTTGTTGCGTATTTCCGAAAGTGGCAGAAAACCTAAAATAAAAACCTTTGTTTCAATCCCGAGTTTTCTGATTAGTGATTCAATGGAAGAGCGAAGCGGCCCATCTCCGATAATGTTGAACTCCCAAGGTAATGTCGACTTTTGTTTAGCCAAGGCCCGCAGAGCCCATTCCAACCCCTTTTTTTCTACCATCCGACCAACAAAAAGAAATCGAATGGGACGGTTTCCATCCCAGGATCTGGATCGGAAAATATAGTCAGATGGTCGTATGGCAATTCTCTGCAGGCGGATTCTGCTTTCCGGACAGCCAAGCATCACCAATTTGTTAAGCATCGTTGGCCCTTCTACCATAAAGGCCTTACCTCTATTAAACAGATGGGTGTAGCCATGGCGAGCGCGATTAAGAAATTTTTTCTGACTTACATCTGATCCGTAAAAGTTGACGGCGTAGGGCAGCCCTAAACTTTGGGTGAAATCCAAAGATACGCAGGCTCGATATCCATTATGAATATGTAGGAGTGAGGGTTTGAGGGCCCGTACTTCCGCTAGACACGATCGGTAATCGGCTTGAGCGTAACGTCCCAGGCACTTTGCACCAAGCGCAGTCAGGCGACTTCGCGTGGGATGGGAGCTGAGGAACTCACCATTGGGAAGCGGATAGTTGGCTGCATTTTCTCGCTTGGCGGCTAAAATAAGCGGCCGAAAATCTCGTGCGTGGGAGAGGTATTGCCAGATAAAGGTTTCCGTAAGGGGAAGATAGGAGTTGAGCAGATGTAGGCAATTGGGCATGGTACCGTAACGCAGGTTAAAATCGGGAGAAAAAGCATTCCCGTACACGACCGCCTTTGGCTATGGTGGACCATACAGAGATTTTGTATTCTTCACCAAGTAAAAAACCAGGATTTACCATAATGGGAACCACCGAGAATCAAGTGACTATTGAGAAATCTAGTCGAATAGATATGAGCAGGCAAATAGCACTATGGAACAACTTGATCCAAAAAGATCCAAACGCCACTTTTTTCCAAACCCCAAATTGGTTCAATATCGCCGCGAGGCATTATACTGCAGAAATTTTCCTGTTCACATTTCCAGTAGCCGGAACCTTCGCTTGTCTTCCCTTGCTTCGAAAAAGACGATATGGAGCCTATCGTTATTTCAGTCCATTTGGAACCTATGCGGCGTTGCTTTGTGAACAAAAACTGGACTTGGAATCTATCGCTTTTATACAGCGGGATCTGGAACGATACAACTTACAGCTGACCTCTTCCCCATTCACGCAAAATCCCATAGTGGTTGGAAAACGCATTCCTGCAAAAGTCCAGGTCATCGACTTGGCCGCACTCGATCCCGCAAATTTGATGCGAGAATGGAAGTCAGGGCAACGCCGCAGATTAGGAGCGGCAAAACGTGAAGGGGTCACGGTACGGCGCGCTGTAAGCCTAAGCGATTGGGATGCTTATTTTCAACTCTACCAGCGTTGTCTTACCCGATGGGGGGCGGCAGCCAGAGTGACATACCCTCATAATTTATTTGAGGCATTCCGAACCGCCAGCCATGAAAACACAGACGTGATTTTGTGGCTTGCAGAACACAATGGTGTAATCGGAGCTGCGTACCTCACTTTTTATCATGGCCGACATGTTATTCCATGGCATGGCGGGGCCGATGAGCATTTCTTTTCCTTGGGCGCCACTCAAATTGCATTCCTCACCATCATTGAAGACGCTAAAAATCGAGGATATTCAATTTTTGACTTGACGAGCAGCGGCGGGTTAAGCGGCGTAGAGGCTTTTAAGTCCAGTTTTGGAACCAGTACATTGATGTTCGATTCTTGCCTGAACCGGGTGGGAATATATGAAGTACTGGGTGACCTTAAAGCTAAAATAAAAGGGAATCCTTTTGGCTAAAGACCCCAACTCAACAGACTCAATGAGCCTTCCATAGGCTTCGATGTAAAAAATTTATTGAACTTTAAATACCTTGCGATCCCCAAATTCGATCTCGGGTACAAGGCCGTCCCAACTTATTTCACCATTGTATAAGGAGCCAAGTTCCTCTGAAAGGCTTCGGCAATCGGAACTCAAAATTACGAATTGTACTCCATGGGCGCGACAAGCCTCTACGAATTCGGTTGGTACGGTCACTGGAAATTCCGGAAATGCTTGGTTGTAATGGTAAGTGCCTAACCGGGGTGCACCTCCGTTAAAATAGGGGATGTATGGAGGGAGAGTCCGGAAATAAAAATCAAAGTCACTAGTGTAAACTTGACTAGCTCGTTTGCACCCATTTTTTATCACATGCGCTTCGATTGATTTGCAAATATTTCTTTGTTGTAAACGAGTTTGTAAAATTTTAAGATCGCTAACTCCATAGCGGATTAGGAGTAGCAATATGAAAATTGAAATCGAAGTATAACGGATGCGAGGGTTAAAAAACCCTGGAATGGCATTGGTATTTTCCCAAAGCCAGCGCAAACAGTATCCGAAGGCGAGAAAAGAAAAAGGCAATGCCAAAAGCACTTGTCTTCCACTAGTAGTTGCTGAAAAAAGTAGGAAATAAAGAATCATCCAAATCAAAACTACTTGAAAGGACTTATTCCCATTGCCGAATCGCCTGTTTAGAAAATAGGCTAACAGGGGTGGCATCCATGCTTGTTTAAAGGACCAAATCGACAGCAGGTATTTTTTAAAAAATAGGACCGGGTCCATGGCGATAATGGAAAATGCAGATCCGGAAAGCTTCAGGTCTGATATGTGGTACCAGTTGATCGCATGCATTAGATAATACACATTCATTGGACCAAATTGAGTTTCCAATAGTCCGCGTCCGGAAGTGAGGTTCACGCCCCATTGTGGACTGTATCCAACACAGACTCCAACCGAAACCATAATCCAGGATTTCCATCTCCCTGGATAGGAAATCCAAAAGGCAAGGATTAGCATACCACTTGCGACCAAGGCGTGATAGCGAAACAGCCCTGCCACACCTAAGCAGAGTCCGCCAACCAAAAAAATACCAGGCCTCGGATACTTTTTGGATTGCGAATTCACAACCGATAGAAGAAGGAAAAAGCCCAGGGAGAAAAAAGTTACGGCCCCCGGATCGCCTCCACCCGCATTCGCATAGTGATAGAATTCTGGAAAAAAAGCCAATGCAAGTATCGTAACAATTGCGTAAACGGCACCAAATAGTTTTCTGTAAAAAATTGCGCTGACTGCGAGTGTAATTCCTGTAAAAACCAAATTGGCTAGAATTGCAGAAACTACCGGTAACCCACTTCCCATGATAAGTTTAAGGAAAAAACAGTACCCTATAGGATATTGGGGGTTAAACCAGCTCTGTCTATCCTCCCAAACCATAGTGCGGGCGACGAAGAACACGTCCCAGAAATCATTATGGAGCTGCTGAAAGTCAAGAACTATGGATAGCGCCAGGTTAAGAAAAATTATTAAAATAGGAAGACTATAAAGTACTGGAACCGTCCATTTTTTCGCTTCGTATGCAGTCATCCATTTTTCCTTGCCAAAACGATAACCTCATGTCCTCTATTTGGTCGTAATCGAAAATGTGAAAACTGCCATCGGTATGCACTCTGCCACAATGAGTTGTCGCGGGAAAGCA
This sequence comes from Fibrobacteria bacterium, assembly GCA_043766615.1. Taxonomy (GTDB): domain Bacteria; phylum Fibrobacterota; class Fibrobacteria; order UBA11236; family UBA11236; genus Chersky-265. Next base: position 8,444 of record JAYUHW010000423.1, read on the forward strand.
ATTTCGAAATGAATGGAATTTCCCAAGGGTTTTGGCTGGAACTTTTATGAGTGCGATCCTGTTTATCCAGGTCTAAGTTGGCCGGAGCAGTTTTGATTCGAGTATATACCCGCCGCATTAACCAGAAGACCGGGAAAGTAAAGTCCCATATTTCTAGGACTGAAAACCCTACAGCAACCAGCTTTTTCCGAAGCTCGGCTTCGGTGTACCTTCTGTAGTGGCCAAAGCAATCATCGTCCCATCGCCATTCTTTTGGATTACTAGGAACGGAAAGTATAAGATGCCCTCCTAGTGGTAGGAGAGAACAAATTTTCCGAAGAGCCTCTGTATCATCCTCAATATGCTCGATGACATCCATAGCTAAGATGGTCTGGAATAGGCCATCTTGGTTGAATAGTGAACGGTTTGCCACTTCAACACCTGGATGAATGGCAAGTGCAATTTTTGCCTCTATCAAGGCCTCTATCGATTCGTCAACGGCCACCCCCACCCATTGCTTTTTTGCTAAATGCGCACTTACATCTCCTTTACCGCACCCCACGTCCAGAAACGGGCCATAGAGTCCGTACTGGTCGATTAGCTGGTCGATGCAGTAGAGTAGATATTTTTTAAGTGGAGGAAAGTTTGCCATGCCTTCAACGGTTACAATCGAAACATGCGAAAATGTCCGAGGTTGGTTTTCTCTAACATATACTTAAGCATTACCACCAAATTTTGAATTCCGTACTTCAAGCTGCGTTTAAAATTGATAGAAGATGCATCTGGAAAATAGCGAGTGGGAATGGGCACGTCCCCTATTCGGAAATTCCAGTAAACGGCTTGAGCTAAGAATTCCAAGTCAAATACGAAGTCGTCAGAGTTCCCTCCATATGGAATTTTTTCCAGGACTTCGCGAGTGTACAGTCGAAAACCAGAATGGAAATCACCTAGGTTTTGGCCAAAAACAACATTTTCTATTGCAGTTAAAATCCTGTTGAAAACATATTTGTAAACCGGCATTCCACCCTTGAGAACTTCAGCTCGCGATCGAATTCGTGAACCGATTATAACGTCGCAAATGTGAGTGGACAAAAAACCCAATGCGAAAGGAATTATACGGGGATCATATTGATAGTCTGGGTGCACCATTACAACAAAATCGGCTCCGTTACGCAGAGCCGCATCATAACAGGCTTTTTGGTTTGCACCGTACCCCTTATTTTTTTCGTGTCGGATGATGGTAAGTCCAAGTCTCGCGGCAATTTCTACGGTGCGATCGTGACTGGAGTCGTCACATAATATTACTTCATCTACAATGCCTGGAGGAATATCCCGATAGGTTTTTTCTAAAGTCCGTTCCGCGTTATATGCGGGCATGATAACGATGACTTTTTTTTCATCAAACACAATGCGTTGAAGTATAGGTAAATTGAAGAGATTTTCCCAAATCAAAGGCGCAGTTCATGGCGCCATCACTTTGCGAAACGCCTTGACCACATCCTCTACATCCTCATCGGATAAAGCAGCCGAGAGCGGAAGGGAAAGGGTACGGTCTCCGATGTCGGCGGCTACTGGATAGTCACGGCGATGCCAGCCTAGGGATTTACGATAGTAGGGATGATCGCATAAGGCTCGATAGTGTACACCCACTCCGATATTTTCCGCTGTCAGGGCTTCGAGTACCCAATCCCGCTTAGGCCCGCCTTTGGTCATAAGTGGGGTATACAAATGATAGGCATGGCGTTCATCGGGCTTCGGTTCCATCGGTAATTCGCAGGGTAAATCCTTAAACGCATTTTGATAGCGATCCCATATTGTTTTTCGGCGCAGCCAACGACGCTCTATTTCTGGAAGTTGATGCAAACCGATAGCGGCTTGTAAATCCATCATATTGAATTTGTATCCCAAATCGACTACGTCATAATGCACATACCCGCTATCGGAAAAGCGCTTCCAGGCATCCTTGCTCATTCCATGCAATGCCAGTTGTTTAACTTTTTCTGCAAGCTTGGGTTTTTTTGTCAGGATCATGCCGCCTTCACCTGTAGTTAAATTTTTGGTGGCATAGAAACTGAAGCAGCCAACGTCGCCGAAAAGTCCGGCTGGCTTTCCGTGCCAAGTGGTTTCAATGGCATGAGCGCAATCTTCGATAACCGCCAGGCGATGCTTGGTTGCTAACCGCATTAAAGCCGCCATATCACAACACCGCCCGGCAAAGTGAACGGGCAATAGGGCTTTGGTTCGTTTAGTTATTTTGCGGACCACTTGAGCGGGAGAAATATTCATGCTTCCGGGTTCGCAATCGGCAAGCACGGGTGTAGCTCCTGCATGTAAAATGGCATTCACGGTTGCACAAAAAGTTAATGGCGTGGTGATGACTTCGTCTCCAGGTCCTATTCCCAGAGCCAGTATCGAAAGATGCAGGGCGGCGGTGCAGGAATTAACGGCTACGGCGTATTCGGCCCCTTTATAAACCGCAAAGTCCTTCTCAAAACGCGCCACCTTGGGACCCGTTCCTAGCCACCGTTTACGTAACGAATCTGTTACTTCCGCGATTTCCGCTTCCCCGATGACGGGCGCGCCATAAACCAGGAAGTCCTTACGGGCACGTACGGGTTTCCCCCCGGCCAAGGCGATCTTTGTCATTTCAGTGGCTCCTATTTATTCCCAATTCAGCTTCCGGCCTTCCACGCAACGACGCCACCACATTCCTATCGATAGCAGTCGCCAAAGGAAATGGGGATGGTTGGCAGTTAAATTCTGATAATTTTCGGAAAGCTTTTTTCCGTCTATATAGGGACAGTCTAGAGTGAGCGCCAAGGAACGAAAGTGGGGTTCCGCATCAGCTAACCAATTTCGTATAGGGAAGGGAAAACCGGCTTTTTTTTCGCGGCCCAGAATTTCTTCCGGAACAATTCCAACCATGGCCTGACGCAAAATCCACTTCAACCATCCCTCGCGGATAAGGTAGGCCACTGGCAATCGAAAGGCGCATTCGACTACCCGATGGTCGAGAAAAGGGAGGCGTACTTCCGTGGGGATTTGCATGCAGGAAAGATTTCCGGATCTCATCCAGTAATTCATCTTGCCGTCGCCCATATTATGCAGCAGTCGATTGTTAAGATTGGACGGGTCCGCAAAATTAAGTTTATTTACTGCAGCGAGGCTATTTTTTCCAGTGATACTCTCTCTATGATTCCGCAGAGGGTTGTTGGCCGGTTTAGGTTGATTAGGTTTAAGTCCAAGACGCCATGAATCAGGCAGGAGATGAAAAATTTCTCGTGTATAGGATTTCAGTATGTGATCCCGATCGTGCTCACTGAAACCTCTGAATTCCCGGAAGAACCTGGAGATATTTCCAGCACGCAATAGGGAAACCAAATAGGGGCCGAAATATTCTGAGGCATATCCTGCTAACACCTCATCACCACCGCCCCCATTAAGGCTGACTTTTATTCCGTGGGTCGCCATTTTTTTCCAAAGATCCTGATTGGAGATCATATTGGGGGAATGGAAGGGTTCGTCCATATGCGCGACATACTCTCCAGATCGTCCGAAAAAATCCGGAGGTCGGTATTCAACTTGATACCAGGATACTTGGTTAGAATATGCAGCTGCCAATGCTCTAGCATAGGGAGTTTCATCCTCGGGACGTCCCGGGAACGTTACGGTATAGGCATTTATTTTCGAAGAGGAATTTTGCATACCGGCGGCTAAAGCGGCAATGGCCGAAGAATCCATGCCGCCACTTAGTTCAATTGCAACGGGTACATCAGAACGCAGTCGAATTTTAACGGCATCTTTCAGCAATTGGCCGAATTCCGAAATTGCGTCCAGGCTGGAACAGCTGGATTCGGATGTTCTGCATTTGGGAAGAGTCCAATAAGTAATTGGTTGAAATGTCCCATCTGGCTCTACGTAGGCGTAAGCTGCGCTGGGGAAGGTGTGTATGTTCTCATAAAAAGTCCCTCCACCGCGGTCACGGGTTCCGGTGCGAGCGAAATTTAATAGGGTTTCTGAGTGGATGGTCAATGCCGAAGTTTCTAAACCAGCGAATATTCCTTTGATTTCCGAAGACCACCAGAGTCGACCGTCTTTTCGTAACCAGTAAAGAGGCGCTTTGCCAAGGCGATCGCGTGCTAGCAGCAAAGAGCGACGTTTGGTATCGTATAAAACCAAAGCCCAAAACCCATTACATCTTTGGAAGCAATCTACTCCCCATTCCAAATATGCAGCCGAGAGTACTTCGGTGTCGCCGTGACCCAAAAAGCGATGGCCGAGCGCTTCCAACTCGGATCGAAGCTCCAGGTAGTTATAGATTTCTCCGTTGAAGATAAGACAGTTTTCCCGTTCGGGTGACCAGAATGGCTGGTGTGCTTGAGCGCTTGGATCCAGAATGGAAAAGCGGCGGTGGCCTAGGGCAATTTGGTGCAGAACCGATCGATCCCGTTCCAAAATCGGCAGATTAGTAAAACCGGGAGCTGTATCTGGTCCTCGGAAATCCCATTCTCCATCGCCAATTAAGGTGTATCCTTCATCATCGGGGCCACGATGGGCAATGGCCTTATTCATCCGTAAAAGTGCCGCTGGCGTGTTTTCCTGGCCCGTAAAACGAAAGTACCCGGATATTCCGCACATCAATTGCCTCCAGCCAGCATGCGGCTTAACCTTAGCAAAAAAGGTCGGTCCCAAAGAAATATCATGGTCAAATAGGAAGCTGTGCCAGAGATTGTGATTAAGGCCAGCACTACTAAATCAGGCCATCCCACCAAAAAGTTTAACAAGCCATAAATCAATCCTGCAGATACCACACCCATGCCCAGAAATGGCAGCCAGGCTCCGAAATATTCGGCCGGCGCTGTGTTTGACACGGCCCTAAGAATCCAGAGATCACTAGGAATTATGATGCCTGCAAAAGCCATCACCAACGCGTAGGCTATCCCCGTTAGTCCAAAAACGGATCCAATGGGAATTACAATTGCATTTAGGACCAGCGCCAATACATTAAACCAAAAATTCATTTTAGCTTTTCCAAGCGCAAGCATTATACTGTCCAGAGGGCTACTCAAACCTTGCAGCAATCCTAGTAGAACCAAAGCCCTAAAAACCGGCACCGCTGGTCTCCATGCCGAACCGAGCAAGGTCTGAATAAGTGGATCAGCTAAAACAAACATGGCCAAGTACAAAGGCATCAAGACAAATGCTATAAGGCGGATCATTTCCAGAAAGCTCGATTTTATGCGTTCAAGATTTCCATCCATGCGAGAAAAAATCGGCAATGCAACTCGAGTTATCACCGGGTTCAAAAGCAACATGGGCCGCATCATCAATTGAAACGCTACGGTATAGTAACCGAGCGCAGAAGTCCCAAGCAAGCCGCCAATGAGCAGCTTGTCTAGATTTTGGGCCAGAAAATTGACTAATCGCTGTCCGGTTTGAAACAATCCAAAGGATAAATGCGGAGCCAAATCTACTTGCCGCAAACGCAGTGATGGGCGCCATCCTGCAAACACCCATAGCGTCAGGCTCCGAAAAAATGCTGAAACCACTTGTCCCCAAACCAGGGCGAAAGCATTTTGTAGTTTCCAGGCCAAGAAGATGGACGTAGTCGCTCCGCATAGCGCGCTCAAAATTTCACAATAGAAAAGTCGCTTAAAGCGCAGGTCCCTTTGCAAAATGGCGGTCATGGGTTGCCCGAGGGGACTGATCAAAAATGCCAAAGCGGAGGCAGGCAGCAATCGTGTGAGCACAGTTTCATGGTACGCGGCCGCCGCTAAAGGCGAGATTGCGATGGTTACTAGACATAGAAGCAGGCCGCCCAGGGTATTGGCCCAGTAAAGGGAAGAAAGCTCGTTTTGATCGGAAGTTTGTCGATAAATGATGGCCCCGCCTAAGCCAAAATCCGAAAGTGCTTGTGCGAATCCTGTAGCCACCAATACCAATCCCATTAATCCGAATTCGCTGGGAGGCAGTAACCGCGCCAATACCGCAGTTTGAGTCAATTGTAAAACGGTTGCAGCAAGCATGGATGCCCCGTTCCAACGAACACTTTGCATCGCTTGCATGCGTAAAGGACGCATGTCTAACGCTTTGGCCATACTTTATTTTTCCAAAAAATATTGTAACCCTTTGGCGAAACCATCCCAATGCCATTCCTCCCGGGCCTGGGCGCACGCTTCTCTGTATCGCTCCAAGTCGGCAGCGATTTTTTCCACTCCTGCGCGTATGGCGTCGGGTGAAAAGGAATCCACCGCCAAGCCCACGGGATGCTCAGCCAGAAATTCACGATGCGCGGGATTGTCGCTTAGCAGCACCGGTGTCAGGGTATGAACATAATCAAAAAGTTTGTTCGCCAGCGTAAGGGAAAAGTTAAGGCAGGTGGGCTGAATGAGGTTGAGACCAATGTGGGCGGCTTCCATCGGTGCCTTTAGTTCTGAAAAAGGAACTGTACCGTGAAAGCGAATCCGTTGGCCCCATCCCAGGTATTGAGCTCTTTCTTTAAGGGGTTGCTCCTCCGGACCAAATCCATATATTTCTAAACGGTACTGGGTATGAGTGGCCAACGCGTCCAAGATTTCACGCAAGCCGCAGGCCGCGCGTAAACCGCCTTGGTAAACAAGCACAACACTCTTTTCCAGGGCTGGTTTGCCGAGTTGAATTCGCTCAGTCAGCCTTGGTGCATTCGGAAGCATATAGATCTTTTTGCCCGGATAATGCTGTTGAAAATATTCGGCACTTAGCGGGGATACGGCGATCATTTTGCGGATTAAAGCCATACCTCCATTATGCCATATTCGCCAAAACAGCCGGCGCGATAACCGCCCTTGTACCATAGGCGTTTCCAGAAAAATTTCATGTGAGTCGTAGATGACCTGTTTACCGCGCAAGCGACCGAGTAGGGCCACCCAAAACAATGGCGGACAATCAAGTACCAACCAAGTTTGTCCCTTTGAGGTCCAGATAGCTTTGGTCAACCCAAACAAAAAAGGTAACCAGGCTGAAGTAAAGCCGCTGTAATGGGAGGCTTTGGTAAGAATATGAATGCGAAAAGCTTTCCAATTATTTCCCAAGGGATGGCGGGGAAGGTCACAATAGATGACGGGTTCATATCCCATTTCTTTGAGGCTGCAGGCCAGCTTGAAACAGCGATGGTCGGTGGCCAAATCCGTGAGAATGGCGATGTAGATTTCCTTTGATGCGGCCAAGCTGAATCCAGTCGGAAAAATTCCGGTACATTCCGGGAAGTCCCCGGAAGTCAGCCAAAATAACAAAAACGACTCGAGTAAATATGTAGCTTATAGGGCTCCGAAATGGCTTCAACCGCTTACAACTTCCTTTTCGGTACCGGTACCAATGGCAAAAACAAAATCTAACCCAAATCCAAATCTTTATCGCCGCCGCGGACCGATAGTAATACTGGTTATTCTCTATCCCTGGGCGCAACTTTTTTTGTGGTTTTGCCGCTTCGCATTTTACCGTTCGGATTCGAAAAAGTTTCTGCGCACTCCGCTCACAGTGTTTCAAAGTTACCAGGTTGGAGATTTTTTCATGGCTTTGCCGGCCATTCGCCGCATGGCCGATTGCTCTTCCATTCAAGTTCTCTGCAGGCCGGATTGCGCCTTTCTCTTGCGGCAGCTGGGAATTGAAGCGCTGCCTTTACAAAACCCTCTATTCGTCAAACCGGGTCCGCGAACCTTTCTGCAAACACTTGTAAATGTACTGCCGCTGCGAAAGCGTCTAGGACCCGTGGTGGTGGATTTTCATGCAGACCCCAGAACGGCCTTTCTGCTCAAAGTAGCTGGTGTGCGTAAAGTGCACTCCTATCAGCGTCCATATGGCTGGTTCATGGACTCCACCTTTGTGCTTCCAAAAGAAAAGCTCCATCAAAGTGAAAAGGACATGGCGGTTGCCGAGGAGTTCGTGCCTAAGAACCATGCCGTAACTGCAAGGGTACTGGAGCAAAAGCTTTCGGAAAATGGAAGCGGGAACATGCTGATGCTTTCCTGTTGGACCCGCAAGGACGAGAAAAATTGGCCTTTGGAATACTGGCAAACACTGCTCGAT
>JAYUHW010000424.1:0-3802 GCA_043766615.1 Fibrobacteria bacterium
GCATTCAGAATGGCTGAAATGCATAGCCCGCTGCGCCGGGAAGACCTTCAGGATTTTTTCGCAAGTAAGCCCCGTATTCTTGAATGGGGAATTGCTAAAGCGGGTAAGACGCCAAACGCCGAGAAATTGCAAAACTGGATCAGTCAAGGCCATCATGGAAAACTGACCTATATGGAAACCAGGCTGCAGGAACGCATGAATCCTCAAGCCTTTCATCCCTGGGCAAAGTCCGTGGTGATCTTTAGTTTTCCCTATGCCCGCGCCTTGGGCGACGGTAACTTCAAACCCGTTTCTGGCGAGGCAATGCGTCCTCATTACCGCGTCGCAGCGTATGCCGGCACGAGGGATTATCATGATGAAGCGCGGGTTATTCTTAAGGAAGCCGAAGCGTTCCTAAAAATACGCACGTGCCGTCCCGACCTCAAGTTTTATGGATTCGTGGATACCGCTCCGCTATTTGAACGCGATTTAGCAACTGAAGCCGGGCTTGGATGGCGAGGGAAAAATTGTTGCACGTTAAGCAGAGAACATGGTTCTGCATTCCATTTAGCCGGCTTCTTGCTCGACGCGGATTTACCGGTGGCCACCCCAAGCCAAGAATTTTGCGGCGGTTGCACGCGCTGTTTGGACCAATGCCCCACGGATGCATTTATGGGGCCTGGACAATTGGACGCAACCAAATGCATTTCCTATTGGACCATCGAGGCCAAATCGGAACTACCGGCGGAGCTCACGCCAAAATTTGGAAATTGGATTTTTGGCTGCGATATTTGCCAAGACGTTTGCCCATGGAATCAAAAAGCTGCACGTGATAAAGCACTGACCGCAGGATCTCGGCCCCTCTCGTACACGGACATGGAAGATGATGCTGGACTGTTACCCGAGGATGGTCTGGCGTGGTTGCGACTCCTGCGTAAAGGCGGAGGATTTCAAAGTCGTTTCCGACGCAGCCCACTACTGCGAGCCGGCCGAAAAAGTTTGCTCCGTAATCTAGCCATGGCTGCGGGGAATTTGAAGGATACATCCCTTTTAAACCTGCTCTTGGAAATTCTTCCAGAAGAAACTGATTCGATTGTCCGACAGGAAATCGAAAAGTCAATTTTAACCTTGCAGACAATTTAACCTTGCAAATAAAAGTCGAAACCGATTTGGACAAAATATCCGAAATATTTATCCCTGCCGATTAATATAGGTTTGCTAAGAATACTTGAGAGTGGTGGGTTTTCTGTCTCTTTCATTTTGCCTTTTTCTCCCCTTTTCGCCCCCTCATCTTCAGGAAAAAGAAGTTCACAGGCGGGGCCGACTCATTCTTGAATCAAGTGCTTGAAAATTTTGAAAGCCACTATTTGACTGCGCATGCCCTTTGCGGATTCCCGGTAACCGCATTCTGATTTACTCCGCATTTTGTGCCTGTAGGGTTTTTATGCATATGGCATGCCTGATAGACCTTCCTGCTCCCGCCCCTTGGGTCAGGTAGAAATGGCTTTCACCCAGGCGCTTGGAAATGGCAAATGTGGTTTCGCCTAGCTTGAACCAATCTGTAATGATGATGACGTCGCTAAGGGGCCACCTCCAAATGGGAAGAATGTTATCGGATAAAATGGAATGTGTGACCCCGCAGGTCGGATTCGGGCAGATATATCGGGTGACCCAGACAATTACAGAAGCTAGCTGCTTTCCCGAGGACCGTTTGGTTACTTTGCGAGAATACTGACCGTGACGGTGACAAATGGGGTGGTGGCAGAAGGGGAAAGAAAGTATTTTTAGTCTCGGATGTGCCGTGGTGATTCTTGGTGTGTGGTAACTCCAAAAATACCTTCACCACGGGAATCCACCTAATTCACCCTATTAAAAATTTTCCTGTATACTCCCGTACTAATCCCACTTTCCAACCCCGGCCCACTATTGCGATTGGGGTGCCAGCGTGGGATTATAAGTCAAAATTTTGCTGCTAAAGAGCGGTAGGGGACAACAGAATCTTAAAATTACAAATAATTGTGGATATTTCGCCAGCAAAAATCTCGCAAATACCCTATTTTAATCATTAGCCATGTATAAAAAGCTCCGGGAGAGAGATATGAAATACCTAAAGTTGAATTTTAACACCAAAAAATTTCTTTTTGCAGGCGTCTGTATACTTTTACCTCTTGTCGCTACGCACGCGCAATCTCTGCCTGTCGGCGTTACCACCAAACCTATTTATGACACCACAAAAGCTGGCCTCAGTTTCAAAAAAGACAAGTTGTCACTGGTGGGCATGTATGAGGTTCCCGGCAAAGCCAAGCACTTCCTAGTGGTAGGCTATTTCGGCTATATGTGGACGCTTTATCCCGACACGACCAAGCCCGACATAACCATGCCCTGGGGTCCGGTTAAGGATTATACGCGCAAGCAGGTGGCGGATTTCAACACTTGGGTGATGAAGGGCTGGGAATTTGGCGCTTTGGGCGGCGCATTCGATCCAAACTTCGCTACCAATCATTACTTCTACGTTATTTACAATAAGTTTCCCGACCCTTCCCAGTACAAAGGTGGTCTAACCCCCTCGAACAACAATGACGGACCGGGTAATCCTGGGGCACTCGTTGTCATCGATCGATATATCATGTCGCCGGATTTTAAAACTGTGGCGCGAGATACAGAAATGATCCGCATACTGCATGGAACGGGTTATGGTTCAAGCAACATGATTTTTGGGTCGGATGGTTTAGCCTACATCACCACAGACGCGTACGACGCCAGCAGCTGGGACAGTACGATTTTTGCCCGTAAGATTCTACGCGTCGATTTCTCAAAAAAGGATGCGGGAAAGATGTACCACATCCCCACAGATAATCCCTGGTTCAATGCCAGCAACCCCTTGGTTAAAAAAGAAGTGTACGCTTTTGGTTTTCGAAACTCCTATTCCATGTCCTACAATTATCTGACCGAAAAACTCTATGCCGCAGAAACAGGACAAGGCACATGGGAAGAGATAAACCTTATTTTGCCGGGTAAAAACTACGGTTGGAACAACGGCGGAGACGCATCCGCTTTTGGTGCCAATAGTCAGGGCATTGAAGGTCCTTGCCACGTTGGTGGCGCATTGAGCAAGACGACCGCAGGCGGGGGATTTACGACACCCGGCAACTATATGGTTCCCTATACCAGGACTATTACCGGAACGTCCTATAACGGCGTTTATGACTGTACCAAATTCCAGAATCCCACCTGGTATTTTGGGCACAGTCCCACCGGAAATTCCGGCCTGGCGAATTCATATGCTATTGGTGCCAATGTAGGGAATATAAGCCCGGTATTTCGAGGTGCAACGTCCTCTCCATTTTATGGCTATATGTTTATCTCCGATATAAACCATAATCATTTTCTTGCCGTTAAAACGGATGGTGCAACCCCGATCGACGTTGGTAGATTTCCTGCGTCCTATCAATACGTATCAGGAGGGGATCGCCTTCATGATGGGATTACGAACTGGTCTGAGGATTCTTACGGTAACCTGTATCCCATTCTGATGTCCTCAAGCAGTGGCGGGGCGTTTGACTGGCATGATATTTTCATGTTAAGCCATAACATGTTAACTCCGCTGACCACTCCACGTGACCAGGTTTTACCTACTCAGACACATTGGAATGCGTTCCGTTCGGAGCATAAGAATGTCAAATTGGTTGTGAATGCCAAGGCGGGCATGTCTCTCGAAATGCCGAAGGGATATTCCCGGGTGGAAATATTCAATATCGACGGGAAACAGGTTTGGTCTCATGTCGGCGAGGCTTCGGATTTGCGGGTTCCTCAGGGGCTCGGT
>JAYUHW010000425.1:0-8797 GCA_043766615.1 Fibrobacteria bacterium
GTCCGAACACACGGCGGTGGTTCTTTCTGCAGGAACCGGCAGATGTTCAATTCTAGGCTTCCAATTATTGAACTCATACGCGTTCATTCCTTTAATATTTCCGAGTAAGCGCAGAGAATCCCCGGAAAATGTTGAAAGGGAAATATTGCTGAAGAGATAACGGGTAGATTTATCCGCGGCAGTCAGTCCCGGCTCCCAATTCCAAATTAGAGGAAGATGAGCGCCTACATGCCGGTAAGAAAAAATGGCGTGGATACCGAAACTGAGTGCCGACTTTTCTCTTTCCAAAAGTTCAAAATGGGCAAGCGGATTATTGTGCATCTGCCACATTTCCAATCCGGGATACTCAAGATAGTGGGAGACACGCCAAAAGGGTTCCGTAGTCTTATCTAAAAACCGAACTGTTTCTGGAGGTTTGCGATAATAATCGGCGGGAAACAAATAGAAATGATCCCAATGGAGACGGAGCAAATCCCCCAAAAGAACGACGAACAAAAGGCTAAGACGGGCTCTTGGCCGGCGGGCGACAAACCAGATTGCTAGGGCCGAGACTGTTAGAAAAACAAAATCCCACCCAGCTGAGTTGAGCAAGAGGCTAATTTTTTCTCCATAATCCTTGCTTGAATCCAGTGGGTGGAATTGGCCTACAACTATTAAACCTTTCGCCAATAGATCGGGAAAATACGGAAGGATCAATAAGGCGCAGGCAACCAAAAAACAACCCACCCCGAACCAGCCCATCCACTTGCGGCCTTTTGGCCGTGCCAGCCAAAACTGCAATCCGTAACCAGATAAAGCCGCTATGGCCATCACAAAAAGAATGACGAAGCGAGCGGGCCTACGGAAATTATTGAGTACCGGTATATGGTACAGAATTTGGCTGGCGCCCAGGTGTTTGCCGAAAGCTATCCACAAACCGAGCAAGCCCACCAACCAGAGAATCCGCAAGTTGCGACTGGACCGCTTCCATGAGGCAAAGAAACAAAAAAATAAACCAAGCCCTCCCAGGTAAACGAATACTTCTCCCCAAACTTCGCCGCCCCACCACGACCCATTGGATGGGCTTCCGAGAATATTCGGAGCCACCAAGGACAGCAGGTGCAAGGGACGCATGCCACCGGTAGAAAATTTCTCGAATCCGAAAACGCCGTCTTCTAATTTTGATGCTGCCGAATTTTCCGCAGCCATTGACTCAGAATTAGCCATTGGCCCAGCATTCAAAGCGACACCGTCAAATCGGCTGGTTTCACCAACAAGTTTCAGGAAGGGAATAAGCATGGGGGAACAATAAACCAAAGCCAACACATGTCCGCATACTATCCAAGCAGTTCGTCGGCTTTTAGGTATCCCATCTGTTACTGTTTCCGATTTCGTAACCAATCCGATCACCGTGGATTTTTGGGAAGGGCCTTTAATCAAGTCAACCAGGGTAAAAATGCCGACGAGGATGGCGGTTGTAATGGAGGCTTGCGGGTGTCCACCAAAAGCTTGCATGGCAACGGCAAGAGAATACAGAAAAAGCGAACGCAGTCGAGGACGATCTCGAAGCTCAAAATAGGCAGCAAGAACCACGGGCATCCAGGTCCAACCGGATAAGAAAGTGGTGTGTTCGTATCTGGCCAGCATAGTGCCGGAGAGTGAAAAGCAAATGCCCGCCCACAACGCCGCAGGTTTATGCAAATGAAGGTGGGGACCGAGTTTTAGAAAGCCGAATATACCCAAGGAAAAATGAAAAGCATAAAAAAGGTAAATGCCGTAAAGGGGCGAGAGGGGACCAAAAAAAAGCCAGGTGATGGGATAGAGATATCCGCTTTGCCAGTAGGCATGCATGGGCATTCCGCATTGGAAGCTGGAGCTCCAAAAAACCAACGGGTGACTCCAAGCCCAGTTCTTATGAAAATCCCAGAAGTAACAGAAGTACGCCAATAACATATCGTTGTTGAGGACGGGGCTGCCTTTGATTAAGATGGGCAATACCGGAAGCAAACCTAAGACTGCCAAACCTGCCAAGATCGTCAGGAGGGACCAAAGCCTTCTGGGACGAAATACAGAACCCTTGGCGCGCATGCCCGGTTTAAAAAAGCGGATCAGGATAAGCGCGGAGGCGCCACCGATTCGGAACGGCTTTCTTCCGCAAGTAGGTATTCCGGCCTATGTTTGAGGTGATCGAGAATGACCAATATATACCGCCCCAATATCCCCAGATAAAGGAGGATGAGCCCGCCTAAAAATAAAGTTGAAGCGATGAGATCCGTATAGCCGGGCACATTGTGGCCATTGAAAAAGTTGGCGGCCACATTAAAAATGCCGTACCCAAATGCCAGAACGGAAATGATAAAACCAAGACGCATGGCCAGCTTTAATGGAAAGGCACTGAAATTGAAAAAAGCCTGGGAGCCCATGTTCAGCGACTTTCGGAAACTGAATCCGGCCTTTCCATGCAATCGGTTTGCCAGGTGATAGGGAAGCGCAGCGGTAGTGAAACCTAAGTAGGGCAGGATGGCGCGCACGATAAGATTTCTCTCAGGAAGGGCGTTGAGTATATCGCAGGCGTAGCGGCTGATCATCCGGAAATCGGAAGCGTGTTCGACAATGGGCACATCGGAAAGAGAATTGAACACTTTGTAAAAGGACCGGGAAAAAAAGTTTTTAAAGAGGCCCGGCTGGGATCCGGATCGAACCATTTGAACAACATCAAAACCTTCGCGTGCCTTCTGAAGCATGCTGGGAATGGCATCTGGGGGGTGCTGCAAGTCCGCGTCCATGGTGAGCACCCATGTGCCACAAGCCGACCGGTACCCGGCGCGCAAGGCATTCTGATGCCCGGCATTGCGTACAAAGCGAAGGAGGCGAACGGCGGGATCACGTTCGATAAGCTGGTGGATGGCCGCGGGAGTTTGATCGGAACTGCCATCGTCCACAAAAATAAATTCATAGCGGACACCCAAGCACGCCTGCTTAAGGCCAGCATAGATGAGCGGAATATTCTCTTCCTCATTGAAGCAAGGGAGAATGATGGACAATTCAGGAAGAGGAGAAGGACGTGTCATGCCCAGGTATTTTACCATTTTGACATAAAAAAGGGAATCCCGATTGAGACCCCCTGGATTTCATTCAAATGCGAGCTGTCGCGGTTTAGAAGGGCAAGTCGTCTTCCGCTTGGGGAGGTAAAGAAGAGGGCGCGCTGTATCCGCCTCCACCGCCGCCACTGTTTCCACCCGATGACCGGCTCTGGTTCATTGCGGGCTGTTCGGAACGAGAGAAGCTTTCGTCATTGTCGCGTGGAGCACCACCGCCACTGCTACCACCTCCGCCGCCCGTGGGACGACCGAGCATGACCATATTGTCAGCAATGATTTCGGTGGTATACCTTTTCTGACCATTTTGATCATCCCAGGACCGGGTTTGCAAACGGCCTTCGACATACACCTGCGAACCTTTCTTCAGGTATTTTTCGGCAACTTCCGCAAGCCCGCGCCACATCACGATATTGTGCCATTCGGTTTTATCCACCTTCTGGCCATCTTTACCGGTATAGCTTTCCGTGGTGGCGATGGAAAAGTTGGCGACCTTGGCGCCGGATGGGATGGCCCGGACTTCCGGATCCTTGCCCAAATTGCCGATCAGGGTTGCTTTATTCAGTGAGCCCATTTTATCCTCGATTCTCCCTGGGAGAGTTATTCCAGGGGCACATTGTTTGAGAGTCTTTTTTGCTGCCTGACGCGGTTCGGTGAATTACTTTGAGTATGCATTCCTCGTACATCATTCAGGTAGTATGAAAAATAGAAAAAATCCGGTTTCACTCCCTATCGATCGCCTGGCAAAAATATGGCCCCAGGAGCTTAAAAACTGCCGGCTTGGAGCCGTACTCCACCCAGCCTCCGTTTCTTCAAATTTGGTGCACACATCGGACATTTTGAAGTCCCATGACGGCGACCTTTTTCAACTAAAAGCCTTGTTCGGTCCGCAGCATGGTTACCTGGGGCAAACCCAAGACAATATGATCGAGTGGCGGGATTTTCAGCATCCCACATGGGGGATTCCCGTTTACAGCTTGTACGGTGAGCATCGCGAACCCACGCCAGAAATGTTGAAAGGCTTGGATGCGCTGCTTGTCGACATGCAAGACGTGGGCGCGCGCTACTATACTTTTATTTGGACTTTGTTTTTGTGCATGCGGGCTTGCGAAAAGGCGGGCGTGCACGTGGTGGTTTTGAATCGGCCGAATCCTTTAACGTCTGTCAAGGTTGAGGGACCCATTTTGAATCCCGAGTATCGGTCGTTTGTGGGCTTGCACCCTATTCCTGTTAGGCATGGCAAAACCATTGGCGAACTGGCGGAGCAGTTTCGTCGTGAAGCTTTTCCGAATTGCGCATTAACTGTTTTGCGCCTGGAAAATTGGGAGCCTTCAGATTATTTCGAAGAGACTGGATTGCCCTGGGTCATGCCCTCGCCCAATATGCCCACCGTGGATACCGCCATGGTCTATCCGGGAATGTGTCTGTTGGAGGCTACCAATCTATCCGAAGGACGCGGAACCACGCGGCCTTTTGAACTCTTTGGAGCGGCGTTTATCAATGCCTCGGATCTGACGCGAAAGCTCAATCGATTGGGGCTTCCCGGCGTTTATTTTCGCGAGGCGTATTTTCAGCCCACCTTTCATAAGTTTCACGGCCAGCTTTGTGGGGGTGCGCAAATTCACGTGCTGGACAGAAACGAATTTTTACCCTATCGCACCGCCGTGGACATCTTAAAAACCATTCGCGAAGACTATCCGGATGGTTTTCAGTGGAAGCCGCCCCCTTATGAATATGAACACCGCCATTTGCCCATCGAAATTCTAATCGGTGGACCGGTAGGGGATGTGTTTCCGTAACATGAACGCTACTCTTTCCGCTTATTTCCTTTGCGCCGGTTATGGCCAGCGATTGCGGCCCTTAACGCAGCGTATTCCAAAGCCAGCGCTGACTTTTTTAGGCGAGTCGGCGTTGGATATCAATTATCGCGCGGCCATGGTTTTACAGCCTGCCCAAAGCCTATGCAACATCCATCACCTTCCGGAAAAAATGGCGCTACCGGCCCAACGCTTAGGCATGCATATTCTCCACGAGCCGGAAATTTTAGGCACCGGCGGTTGTCTTTGGAATGCGCTGCACTTTTTAGAAAACACCGATCGATTTCTGGTTCACAATGGCGATCTTATCCATACTATCGACCTTGCCGATCTTTTTATGCGCCATGTGGAGTCCGGAGCCATAGCCACCTTGGCAGGGCTATTCAGGCCTACTCACAATACCTTGAGCATACATGGCAACGGCACGCTGCTTGGCATTCATGGTTTTGAAAACTATGCCTCTTTAGGTGCTGAGACCACGCGCCTGACTTTTTCGGGTATTGCCGTGTATGACCGCGCCTTTCTAGCCTACTTAAAACCGGGGGCGCAGGATATCAAACCCTACTGGACCGCGGCCCTGCGGGACGGGAAAAGCATCGGTGTAGTCAATTATAGCCAGACCGCCTCCTGGTACGACTTCGGTACGCCACAAGGATTATGGGAGGCCGCCAAATTCTATATGGATCAAAGCAAAGAATTCAGCTATCGGTATGATCCACCTTTTCGTGAAAACCGGCCTTATGTTTCCAACGAAGTCGGCGTACAAAATCTTCCAGAAGCGTTACGCAATGTACTTATCTATGAAGAGCCGATGAGCTCGATCGGTTTTAATACCAGCAATTGCATTCTCGGCAGAAATTTCAAGTGGAAGATCGCGCCGTAAAACGCGATTCGCAGCCGGGTGCCTGCCGGCTAGTGCTTAAATTTATAACCGAGTTGAAATTCAACACCGAAATCCCAAGCGTCTAAAGCCCTGGCGCCATCAAAAGACGGGGATTCGTTTCCATAACCCAAGTTGATTTTGGAAAAAAGACCGTTGTTTCTCAGGAGTTCCATTCCCAGTTTTCCCGTCCAGCCGAAGCCGGATGCCGTTGTCTCATAAGGTGTAATGAGAACTTTTTCGCGTAAAAAGGTTTTGAATTCCGGATCCAATTGAAACCAGACATACCTCAATTCCACGCCGGATTGTATTCCAAATTTTCCGAAGGGCAAATCCTTGTGGAATAGAATGACTTGAGGATCCAAAGTCATATAATTTTTAGTGAACAGCTTCAGTTTGTTTTTGCTGTTGCCTCCTTTTGGACGGTTGGTCACAAAACGAACACTATAGCCTGCGTCTAGAAGAAAATGTTCACCAAAACCATAGCCGAGCAAAAACCCAAAGCCGGCTTGATCGACCACGGATTCAACCGTATCATTATTGGCTTGGTTGATCCAAATCACGCCATTCCTGGTTTGATCGCCACCGGTAAGCGCCCCGGCACCCACTGACGCACCAATTCTAAATCCAGAATTCTTTAAAGTGTCAATCGCTAGATACTGTTTCTTATCCAGAGAAAATTTTGCGGGGTCGTCATCATAAAATTCCGCTTCAGTTTGAAAACAGGTAGACCCAAAATAAGACGGCTCTACAATGTTTTTCAATTGTGCGACCTTGGCGCCTAACCGGCACCCTTCTGAACGGATGATCTCTTCGACCTGATCTTCCGAACAATTCGAAGAGTAGCCTTTGTCAAAAACCTGAAGCCTTCCAATCGGCGGATTGGAGCCCTGGTATTCCTTATGTTTGGCAATAAAAAGATCACAATTTTCCTCATGGGTCAATTTGGAATCATCGTAATTGATGCGATTCTTTGCGGGGCCGGCGCAGTTTATGAGCAAAAAGCCAGTCATCGTGACAAAGGACATTCTTGTGAACCCATTAAATTCAAACGTCATTCCGCCGCCTTATTAAGAATTTTTCAGTTTTCTCGCGCCAGAAAATCTAGTTCTAAAAAGGCTTGTTGTTTTGGCCAAAGAGTCGACTCATTAGGAATCTGAATGGTTCCACAGTGAAGAATCACAGAATCACAAAACATTAAATTGTTCACAGGGATGGGAGCGTTTAGCCAGCTAAAATCAGGCATTTACCCTACCCTATCCAAACCACGAGCCAATTCGAAAAAGATCCGGGAGAGAAGTATGAAAAACCAACAGCGGCAATTGAGTATCAAAAACATTTTGTTAGTGGGCTCTTGTTTGTTTTTGCCTATTGTAGCTACGTATGCGCAATCTCTCCCCGTGGGCGTTACTGCCAAGCCTATTTACGACACCACCAAAGCAGGGCTCAGTTTTAGAAAGGACAAGTTGCCTATCGTCGGTATGTATGAAGTTCCCGGTAAACCTAAACACTTTTTAGTTGTAGGTTATTTCGGCTACATGTGGACGCTTTATCCGGACACCACCAAAGCAGATGTGACCATGCCCTGGGGCCCCGTTAAAAATTATACGCGCACGCAAGTTGCCGATTTCAACACGTGGGTAATGAAGGGCTGGGAATTTGGGGCCTTGGGTGGTGGTTTCGATCCTAACTTTGCCACCAACCACTATTTCTATGTCATTTATAATAAGTACCCTAACGTTTCGCAATATTTTGCAGGAGTTAAACAACAAAATGAGGCCAATGATGGCCCACTTAATCCCGGGGCGCTAGTGGTTATAGATCGTTACAAAATGTCTCCGGACTTTAAAACCGTTGCCCGTGATACTGAAATGATCCGGATATTGCATGGCACGGGTTATGGTTCCAGCAACATGTTATTTGGGTCAGATGGGATGGCGTATGTCACTACGGATGCCTATGACGCGAGCAGCTGGGATAGCACAATTTTGGCAAGAAAAATACTTCGTATTGACTTCTCGAAGCAGGATGCGGGTAAAATGTATCACATTCCCACTGACAATCCCTGGTACACGGCAACAAATCCCTTGGTCAAAAAGGAAGTGTATGCATTTGGGTTTCGGAATACGTATTCCATGTCCTACAATTTTTTAACAGGAAAATTATATGCTGCGGAAACAGGACAGCACACTTGGGAAGAGATCAACAATATTTTGCCTGGAAAAAATTATGGTTGGAATAACGGAGGGGACCGAGCCGCTTTTGGTGACAACAGTCAGGGCATTGAAGGTCCTTGTCATGTTGGTAGCGCTTTGAGCAACACGACTTCCGGTGGCGGTTTTACTGCACCCGGCATCTATATGGCGCCATATAAAAGAACTATCACGGGTACCTCCTACAATGGCGTTTATGATTGTACCAAGTTTCAAAATCCAACTTGGTACTTTGGGCACACTCCCAGCGGAGATTCCGGTCTTGCAAATTCCTATCCGATAGCTGCCAATGTCGGGAATATAAGTCCAGTATTTCGCGGTGCGACAAGTTCCCCATTTTATGGTTACATGTTTATTTCGGATATCCGTCACGGTCATTACCTTGCCGTCAAGGATCTAGGGGGCGCACCCGTGGATGTAGGTCAGTTTCCCGCATCCTATGCGTTTACCGGCGACCACGACCACAATGGAACCACCACCTGGTCCGAAGATTCCTACGGAAATTTATATCCAATTCTCTTGTCCTCTAGTGCCGGTGGAGCGTTTGCGTGGCATGATATTTTCATGTTAAGCCATAACATGTTAACCCCGCTAACCACGCCACGTGACCAGGTTTTGCCTACGCAGACACATTGGAATGCTTTCCGTACAGAGCATAAGAATGTCAAATTGGTTGTGAATGCCAAGGCGGGCATGCCTCTCGAAATCCCTAAGGGATATTCCCGGGTGGAAATATTCAATATCGACGGGAAACAGGTTTGGTCTCATGTCGGCGAGGCTTCGGATTTGCGGGTTCCTCAGGGGCTCGGT
>JAYUHW010000426.1:0-5619 GCA_043766615.1 Fibrobacteria bacterium
GGATTTTTTCCGTTCATGCGTCCCTCTAGTCGGACAAGATAGATTTCTATTCTAATTTTGAAGCATGCCCCAGGTCCATGCCTTTTTCGATTTCGACGATACTTTGCTCGACGGCGACAGCATCTTACTTTGGCTACGCTTCTATTACAATCATCGTCCAGCTCGCCGGATTTTTCAACTGCTCAATTGGGCGGGTCTGATTCTATTCGGTCTACGGGTGGTGGATGGCCATACATTGAAACGCATCTACCTCTTTCCCATGGGTCTTGAACGTCAGCCGGAGCTGGATCGATTGGCCGAAGAATTCACGCGCACGGTGCTGGCCGGCCGATTGCACGTGCCCGTTCTGCAAAGGTTATGGACCCATCACCTGCTTGGACATAAAATCGTGATCCTCTCCGCCAGCGCCACCTTCTATTTACGTCACCTCAAGGCTTTCTTCCCTATGGCCGATATTCAAGGCAGCGAACTTGTCTGGGGACAGCCACCCTACCGGTCCCTACCCAAATACCGGGATGGCAATTTGCGCGGAGAAAATAAAATCAAACGATTGCGAACTCTGGGCTATGGCGATAAAGCACCACTTTCCTTTGCCTATTCCGATCACGAACACGATCGCTTTTTACTCGCCTTCTCCGAGTTCCCATTTTGCGTGCGCCCGACAAATAAACTGTGTCAGTTGGCTACCACTCAGGGCTGGCCCATATTCGATTGGCCTCGGAATCGTCCCCACTGGAAAGCCAGACTCGAAAAACTGCGACTCTTGTTGTTTGCCGCCGGTCCCATCGAACAACCGCATTGCGATCCCATCCATGAAGCCGCTACCACCCGAGAATACGCGCCCGCCCATTGCCGTCAACTCTCTGAACGCGTATCTTCAAAGTATCCTTTGACCACGCATCCCGAAATCCACCGTGCCATATTTGGAGTATCTTCCCCATGACCGCCTACCAAGCCTTAAAACAAAACCTGACACAAAAACCAAAGTCCTGGCTCGTAACCGGTGCCGCCGGTTTCATTGGATCCCATTTGGTGGAAAACCTTCTACGCCTAGGCCAAAATGTAGTCGGGCTCGATAATTTCGCAACCGGACATTACCACAACCTAACCCAAGTATCCGCCCTTGTCGGCGTGTCCGCCTGGAAGCAATTCAGGCTTATCGAAGGCGACATTCGCAATCTCGACACATGCCACGCAGCCGCCACTGGAATGGATTATATCCTCCACCAAGCTGCGCTAGGCTCCGTGCCCCGTTCACTCGCCGATCCATTGACTACCCACGCTGTTAACGTAGACGGTACCGTAAACATGCTCATAGCCGCCCGCGATGCCAAAGTCCGTCGCATCGTCTTCGCCTCCAGCAGCTCCATCTACGGAGACGAACCCAACCTCCCCAAAAGGGAAGACCGCATCGGCAAACCGCTCTCCCCGTATGCCTTAAGCAAATCCGTGAACGAACAATACGCGGAAATATTCAACAAGGTTTTCAACCTGGAAACCGCCGGACTCCGCTACTTCAACGTCTTCGGCGCCCGCCAAGATCCAAACGGCCAATATGCCGCCGTCATTCCCAGGTGGACCAGCGCTATGATCCGCGGCGAACCCGTGCTCATCAACGGACTAGGCGACACCAGCCGCGACTTCTGCTATATAGACAATGTGGTTCAAGCCAATCTCCTGGCCGCCACAGCCACCGCCCCCGGAGCCGCTGGCCAAGCCTACAACGTAGCCCTAAACGACCGCACCAATCTAAATGAACTGTTCGCTCACTTGAAAAACCGCCTGCTCCCGCATTACCCGCATCTCAAAGACATTAAGCCCAACTACGGCCCCTACCGCCCCGGCGACGTCATGCATTCCCAAGCCGAAATCGGAAAAGCGGAGAAACTTCTAGGTTACGCCCCCAGCCACAGTGTAAGCCAAGGGTTGGACATGGCCATGGAATGGTACCGCAGCAATTTGACGTGAGGATGGGGTGAATAGTGTGTTAAGCAGCGTCTTGGAAAAGCCGAATGGACTCGAAAAAAATTTTCGCTTCTTTTCCATTCTTCTTTTCAATCAAATCTTCTTTTGCCTTAACAAGAATCCCTACAATAAGCTCACTCTTATTTAACGCTAATTTTTCGGTTATAATTTCAATCTTTTCCGCAATGGTAGCTGATATTTTCATCGACAATCGACTGCGTTTTGTGCCAAACCAAAGAGGATGGTTATTCTTTATTTCAATTATGAAATTTCCGATTTTCTTATCGCGCTCGTGTACAATTTTATTCGAGTAAAAATGAATCAAACATTTTAAGGCGACCGTTTTTTCAAGATGAGATGCACTACCGATATTGTAAAGTACATCTTCCAAAACAGGAGGCACCCGTATTTCAAAGGCTAGGCTCTTTTGTTGAATAGCCTCCTGAATTTTCGGAGTTGATTGCGCAGGAATTGAAAGAGCTGTTTCACACGTCAGGCAAATCCCCTGCAAAACGTTTAGTACCTTCCTCCCGCTATCAAGCGTAAAGTCTCGGTAAACATAAGCGATCGTTTTTATAGCCTCGCACTTTTTGCAAAACGCTTTGGACCTATCACCCTCATTCAAAATCCGCATTGTAAATCCTACTTCTATTTTTTAGTTGTGTACGCTTATGAAAATTGTGCTTGCATCCACGTAATAAAATTTGATATACCAGCCGAAATATTTTCCCTTCGGTGTTAAGATATGTGCGACCTCTTTTGAACTCCCATGCAATGGGCTTGACCGATAGTCGGTGCCTGTACAAGCTAAAACCATATCAATTACCTCTTCAGCAGAAACAATTCCACTAAAAAAATGATTCTTGGTTTGCATGTCCGTCCGAATTTCATGATCATACAACCCATTTTTTAGACAGAAAATTAAGGTCGCCCTTATTTCTTTGAAGCTCACAACCGAGACTCCTTTTTAATGTACGACCTACATCGTACAAAGTCAAGTTAACTCTTTTATGGGTTTATTCAACAATTTGGAAGGTTTAGGCTGAGATGTTATTTAAGGGGGCTCCAGCAGCAGCCTTAATATTCTTTTCGGCCCTCTTTGATTGCCCTAAGAAAATCATTCCTGCCAATCCCTTTAACCGCTATCCCTTTTAGGTCCAATGGGGACTTTGATAACCTTCGAAGCAGTCTCGCGACTTCCACCATTCCATTGTCCAAGGAGAGGAGCGGAATTTTAAAATGCTTGGCGCAAACAATCATGTAGGCATCATAAGCCTAGATTGAGTGCTTGACTGCCAAAGCTAACGAGGCTTTCAAATCTGTATCCTCAAATTGAATTGGAATCTGGGAAAACGCATCCAAAACGGCGACGGCCTCTTTTTCGGAAATGCCGCTATTCGATAAATTGCTGCCTCTACTTCATCAGCGAACCTTTTCCCTAAACTTGGTTGCTGCCCTTCATACCACAAAACCGCCTCTGCAACCTCTTTCGAAGCTTCCGGATGAAGCTTAATTTTCATTTCTTGTACTTGCCAAATACTTCGTCCATTCTAAGGGCCTTCACGCTACCCGAGCGCATTTCTTTTTGACGCCTCGTAGCTTCTTTTACCCAGGCCTTGTCGATTTCTGGATCTGGTCTATCAAGTTCTTTAAGGATATAATTTAAAACAACCATTTTTTCGTTGTCCGTTAACCCGTCAATTTTCTGTTTGATTTCCCTTTGAATCTTCATTTATATTCCTCACAAATACAATTATTCAAATCTAGGAACTTCGTGGCTGACATGGGTTGAAATCCCATCCCCCTCCCATCCCCCACCAAAGAAGGGTTCGCATGCGAACCCTCGCGCTCCAGCGATCCCATCCCCCTCCCATCCCATCCCATCCCAGTCCGTGTTCCCTATAGACTCGCAGCCCCGCCCCCAGTCAACTGGTTCCGGATCCCGCCGAAAGTGAGGAGGCCCGGCTCTGCGCCTGGGGCCGAATTGGCAAAGGTCGCGGCGAGTCCGGCCGGTCCCGGCTTCTAACAGCGCCCTGCTAAAGACCCCTGTTTACAAAACTTGCTCGCGCGCTACGGAGCAATCCAGACCCTGCGAACCCCCCGGCCCGGACATCAACCCAATGCATCGACTAGCCAAGACCGCAGCCGTTGAGGCACCAGGCGCAGAGCCGGGCCCCCACAGAATCACCGCGCTCCGTACCCAGTCACCACAACCCAAACCGTCCGCAGCAAAATCAACATATCCAAGGAAATGGACATGTTCTCAAAGTACCACAAATCAAACAGAATCTTAGTCTTCACATCTTCAATGGAAGAATCATACCTGTGCTTGACCTGCGCCCATCCCGTCAATCCAGGCTTCATTTTAAGCCTGCGCAAATACAGCGGCACCTCATGTTTTAGCTGGCTGATGAAATGCTGCCGTTCCGGACGAGGCCCAACAAGACTCATATCTCCTATTAAAATACACCACAGTTGCGGCAACTCATCGATGCGGGTACGGCGCAAAATACGTCCCAGGCGCGTTACCCTCGAATCCTTGGCGGTCGCCCATTGCGGACCCTGACTCTCGGCATCGGTACGCATGGTGCGGAACTTATGAATGAAAAACCGCTTCCCATACAAACCGATACGCTCTTGACTATAGAAGGCCGGACCCTTCGAGTCCAGTTTAATGGCCAGGGCGGTCAAAATTAGCACCGGGAATCCGCCGACCAGAATCAATGCCGAAACAACGATATCCATCAGCCGTTTGATCTGCGCTTCCCAAACCGGCATGTGCTCGGGGAACAATACTTTCAAAGTGATGCCGTGCACGGCGCTGGTTTTGAAATGCCCGCTGGCGACGTCATACAGATCAGGCACTATGAATATGGAAAGCGGAAACTCAGCGACATGGGATAGGATGCGGATGATCTCATTGTGTGAAGCCGATTCATGGCTGATGATAATTCCGCCAATCCGGTTCGAACCAATGATCTCGGGCAAGTCGGCATATTTTCCGAGCACGGGATGTTCCTGAAATTGTTTTCCTTTAAGCGCCGGGTTTTCGTCGACGTAGCCGAATAATTTCCAACCGAGTTCCGGAACCGCTTTGAGTTCTTTCTGAATTTGGAAACCGGATTCCGTAGCGCCTAGAATGAGTATGCGATCGAGCCCGCGACCCTGGCGCAGCAGGCGCCGCACAAAGGCTTGCACCAGCATGCGGAAACCGTTAACGGAAATAAGGAAGGTGCCCCAGTAGGAAATAAAGGACGTAGCCCGCGACCATGTGAAAATGTGATACAGCTTGTGTTCGTAAATGTGCTCCATGATATCGGAACCGGTGGTGACGGCAAAGATAATCAGGCAACCGGTGGTTATTTCCTTCGAGACGACAACAAGCTGGACGGCCCGCGATTGCAAATACCAGTCCCGGTACAGACCGCTTATGAAGAAATAGGCGATCCAGACGAGGGACAGTATGAAGGCGATACGGGTATAATGTCCGAAGCTCTTGTCCGGGTCCAGAGCGTCGGGCAAGATACCGCTTTTATAACGCATCCAAAAAATGAGAGCGAAAGCGAGATTGATGGACACCACATCGCTAGAGAAGATGAGATATTTCTCGAATTTTCTGGCGAGCATGAATCTTCCCCATCCAACCGTAGCCGG
>JAYUHW010000427.1:0-2271 GCA_043766615.1 Fibrobacteria bacterium
GCAGCCAAGCTTTCCGAATCCGCCGATTTCTCGATCAAGCCCAATCCGTCGCGTAAAAATTGGATGACGGCTCCTCCAATCATCACTGCGCCTTCATGCACATAGGTGGTTTTGCCATTCAGGGTCCACCCCACAGTTCCGAGTAATCCTTTAGGGGGCGTGTGATATTTTTCACCAATGTTCTTGAGGAGAAAACAGCCGGTGCCATAGGTATTTTTGAGGCTGCCGACTTTAAAGCAGCGATGACCGAACAGGGAGGCTTGCTGATCGCCTGCGACTCCATGAATACGCACGCCTTCCAGACCCGTAACCGCCAGTTCACCAAAGCAGGCATCGGAATCCAATATTTCTGGTAACGTGTGGCTCGGGATCCCGAAAAGTTTCATCAAACCTGAATCCCATTGCCGTTTTCTAATGTCCATAAGCAACGTACGAGAGGCATTGCTGACTTCGATAACGTGGCGGTTACCGCCTGTCAATTTATGGATAAGCCAACTGTCCACGGTTCCAAACGCCAAGCGCTTTGCCCTGGCCGCTTCCCGCACCTTGGAATTCTGCTTCAACAACCAGTGCATTTTACTGGCGGAGAAATAGGGATCGAGTAACAATCCCGTTTTTCGACGCACTGCGAATTCATGGCCACCTTTTTTAAGCTGCTGGCAGAAGGCGGCAGTGCGACGATCCTGCCAAACGATGGCGGGTGCCAGGGCTTGTCCGGTGCGCTTGTCCCAGGCAAGCAAAGTTTCGCGTTGGTTGGTGATTCCGATCGCGGCAACATTCTGGGCGCTGAGACCGTTGCGCTCAATGAGCGTCCGAAGAGTTGCCCACTGGGACGACCAGATTTCTTCCGGGTCATGCTCCACCCAGCCCGGCTTCGGAAAATGCTGCGGGAATTCCTGCTGCGCCTGATCGATTTTTTCCAGGCGACTAGTGTACAGGATGGATCGGGAACTGGTAGTGCCCTGGTCCAATGCAAGGATGAATTTTTCCATCATCTTCGTCGTTTGAATTTGCGTACCAGCGTTAATGCAAATACCAGCGCTCCAGCCCCTGCAAGGACCCAGACCATGCTTCTACCGGCCGCCCCTGGATTTTTTAGCACGGCCGTAAAAACAATAGCGAAAAGAAGCAACGTCGCCACTTCATTCCAAATGCGCAACTGAATAGAGGACAGGCGACATCGTCCGAGGGCTAAATCGGACCGGATCTTACCGCATAAAAAATGATACGTGATGAGCAAGGCTAAAAACACGATTTTGAGTTGAAACCAGCCTGTTTCCCAAGCTCTGGTAAGCACCATCAGCCAAAGTCCAAAACCTACCGTGGCCACCATGGCTGGCCAGGAAATGCCATACCAAAGGCGCCGTTCCATCAAAGTGAATTGTGCGCGCAAAACCGTGGCCTCGGCTTCCGGGCGCTCACTGGCCTCCACATGGTAAATGAAAAGCCGGACGATGTACAGAAGGCCCGCGAACCAGCTGACCACGGAAATAAGATGTAGGGCTTTGATATAGAGATAGGCGTTCATGCGCGTCCTGGGGTTGCTCCACTTCCTACTGAAAAGGTACCTTTTTTTACCTTTGCATCCTTACCGTATTGAGAATTGCATTGAGGCTCGCCGTCATGGCCAGCACGGAGGTTGGAAATGTCGCAACAAGAAGCCTGGAAAACAATCAGCCGCGGCGCACTGGAAATCATTGATGAAGGCGATCTTCGCAACAAACTTGCCAAGGGTAAGCCGTTGAATATCAAATTGGGCGTGGATCCTACGGCCCCGGATATCCATCTCGGCTTTACCGTGGTCATGCGCAAGCTTCGGCAATTCCAAGACTTGGGCCACCGGGTGATTCTCATCATCGGCGACTATACGGCCACAGTAGGCGATCCCTCCGGTAAAAACAAGACCCGGCCCATTCTTTCCCATGAAGAGGTGCTGCAAAACGCGGAAACCTACAAGCAGCAATTCTTTACCATTGTCGATCCGGAAAAAACCAAGGTGGTTTATAATGGGGAGTGGTTTTCCAAGCTCTCCTTTACCGAGACGACAAAGCTTATGTCGCAGATAACGGTGGCTCAAATGCTGGAACGCGATGATTTCCAAAAGCGCTATCGCGGTGGACAGCCCATCAGCTTGCATGAATTTCTGTATCCCATGATGCAAGCCTACGATTCCGTCATGATCGATGCCGATGTGGAACTGGGTGGTATGGATCAAAAGTTCAACGTCCTCCGTGGCCGCGAGCTCCAGCGCAGTCTGGGCAAGGAGCCGCA
>JAYUHW010000428.1:0-8645 GCA_043766615.1 Fibrobacteria bacterium
CATAGAATTACCGTAGTCTTTCCCGAATCCGAACCACTTAAACACATCGATAAACCGACTTAGGAGTCCTGCATGCCCAAGAGTATAGTCATCCATCCCAAAGAGGCCCGGTCCAAAGGCTTTGTCGAATTCTCACCCATTCCAATCAATCAATACAGCAAAACGCTGAAGCAGGAAGCCGCCTCAGGGAATTTCACCAAAGACGATTTGGTCCGCATTCAACACGACATGCAGGTGATTCGTTCCTTTGAGACCATGCTTAACGAGGTCAAAATCAAAGGCACCTTCGGCGGCACGGCATACAATCATCGCGGTCCCGCGCATCTTTCCATCGGGCAGGAGGCTTCGGCGGTTGGCCAGGCCTATTTGCTGGGCGCGGACGATCATATCTTTGGATCGCATCGGTCCCATGGAGAGATTCTGGCCAAGGGCTTATCCGCCATACACAAGTTGGACGACAAACAGCTGATGGATATCATGACCAACTATTTTGGTGGTCATGCGTTGAAGGTGGTTGAAAAAGATCCCTCCGGTACCACGGTCAAGGACCTGGCCGTTGACTTTCTCATTTACGGATCGCTGGCTGAAATTTTTGCCCGCGATTACGGTTTCAATAAAGGCCTGGGCGGTTCCATGCACGCCTTCTTTCCGCCCTTTGGCATCATGCCCAATAACGCCATTGTTGGCGGTTCTGCGGATATCGCCGTGGGAGCGGCACTGTTCAAAAAGGTGAACGGAAAACCCGGTATCGTCATCTGTAATATCGGCGACGCCAGCGCGGGCTGCGGTCCAACTTGGGAAGCCTTGTGCTTTGCCACCATGGATCAGTTCAAGACCCTTTGGGACGAAGCGCATCGCGGCGGATTGCCCCTGATCGTCAACTTCACCAACAATTTCTATGGCATGGGCGGCCAGCCCGTGGGCGAAACCATGGGCTTTAAAGTCCTGGCTCGCATGGGCGCAGGCGTCAATCCCGAGCAAATGCATGCCGAACGCATCGACGGCTATAATCCCTTGGCCGTTATCGACGGCATCCGGCGCAAACGCGACATCATCATCAAAGGCGATGGCCCTGTTCTGCTCGACACCATCACCTACCGGTTCTCCGGTCACTCCCCTTCGGATGCGTCCAGCTACCGGGAAAAAAGCGAAGTGGAAATGTGGCAGCAGCAGGATTCGCTCGTCGCTTATGCGGAAGGCCTGGTCGCGGGGAAAATCTGCTCCACCTTGGACTTGGACGCGATAAAACAAAAAATCGACGATCGCATTTTGCGCGCCTATAAAAAATCGGTGGACCTCAATATTTCCCCGCGCGAAAACCAAATGAGCATCGGCTGCACGATTGAAAAAGTCATGTTCTCCAACGGCACGGTGGAAAGCATGGATACGACCCGCAAGCCGGAAACCCTGCTGGCCAAGGCAGACAATCCCCGCGTTGCGCAACTCGCCGGCCGTTCGCGTTCGGCTCTGGATGAAAATGGCCAGAAGCTTCCAAAGATCAAATGCATCGCCATCCGTGACGCACTCTTTGAAGCCATTTTCGACCGCTTCTATATCGATCCCACGCTTATCGCCTATGGTGAAGAAAATCGCGATTGGGGCGGCGCGTTTGCCGTATACCGTGGGTTAACGGAGGCGTTACCGTACCATCGCTTGTTCAATTCGCCCATCAGCGAAGCCGCCATTGTCGGAACGGCGGTAGGCTACGCGCTGGAAGGTGGCCGCGTGATTGCGGAACTCATGTACTGCGACTTTATGGGCCGCTCCGGCGATGAAATCTTCAATCAAATGTCCAAATGGCAAAGCATGTCCGGCGGATTGCTGCGCATGCCTTTGGTGCTGCGCGTTTCAGTCGGCTCCAAATACGGCGCCCAGCACTCCCAAGATTGGACCAGTCTCGTGGCCCACATCCCCGGCCTCAAAGTGGCCTTTCCTGCCTCTCCGTATGATGCCAAAGGTTTGATGAATACAGCTTTGACCGGCACGGATCCGGTCATCTTTTTCGAAAGCCAACGCATCTACGACGAGCCCGAGCATTTCCATCCCGGTGGCGTGCCGGTGGAATCCTATAGCGTGGCATTCGGCGAACCGGATATCAAAAAATCCGGTACGGATCTCACCATCTTAACAGTGGGTGCCACCCTCTACCGAGCCTTGGACGCGGCCAAAATCTTGGAAAGCCAATACGGCCTTTCCGTGGAAGTCATCGACGCGCGCAGCATCGTACCATTCAATTATGATCTAGTGCTGGCCAGCGTCAAGAAAACCGGAAAAATCCTGTTAGCTTCCGATGCCTGTGAACGCGGAAGCTTTCTGCACACTATGGCTAACAGCATCAGCCGCTTTGCTTTTGACGATTTGGACGCGCCTCCGGTGGTGATTGGAAGCCGCAACTGGATTACGCCGGCCGATGAGGTGGAAGACTCCTTTTTCCCCATGCCAAATGATTTTCTGGATGCGGTGCACGAGCATATGCTGCCGCTGGAAGGGTACACTCCCAAGCGAGAATGTTCTACGGAAGAACTTTTAAGGAGGAATAGAGCGGGGGTTTAGCGCGCTGCGAATTAATACTATTGAGTCGCGAAATTGGGTCAAGCCAGTATCTTTTGCACTTCAAGCATAGGATTCCACGTCCGCGTTGGAATCCCTTGGTTCATCCTCTGCAAGATGACCATCCTTAATAGGAGCCTTGCCGTCCTCGATTAACTTGCGGAGTTTGTCTTCGACGCCTTTCAGCGCATCAAGCAAACGCTGTTGGGGCACCTTATCGAGCGACTTGAACTCCTTTTCCAACGCTTTTTGGACTGTGTCGAGCTCGTCTTTGACGAGCCGATCATACTGCGGGTGACTGGTCCAATGCCCCATCTCGCCGGCCTCGATGTCCGTCAATACCTTGGTTTTGGGCAACCCCTTTAGGTTACCGGCGTTATCGAGACTGTACCCCGCTTTGGTCGCGGCTTGAGTAAGTGGATGATCTTGAACCACATTATCGGGTATCAAATGGTGGACGGAATTCTTTTCCACTTCTTTGATCAATTCCGCCTCCAGTTTGGCTTCGGTCCAACCAGGGTTTTTTGCCCGCAGCTCCTGGCCCACAGCGCTCTTGTAGTTTCTGTTCATCACAGAAGGATTGCTGATGCGCTCTCCTCCAGTGCCGACGGCCAATTTTCCGTCTTTCACTTCGAGCGGGACAAAATTTTTCTCTCTGAATCCTGGGCCTCTTCGAATTCCTCCGTCCTTAAGCGCCACATATCCTTCCGGTAAATCATCCCCCGGTTTCCATTTTTTCCCAATCCATTTGTCTTTTGTCAGGTCGGCGCCATTGGTGAATTCGGAGAGATCCACTTCCACACGTGGCTTAATGGGGGTAACCGTTGCGGTTCCCGCTGATTTTCGAGTGCTGGTATTGGTACTGGTTGAGGTTGAAGGCGCGTCCACAATCTCCGCATTGTCGTTCGCTGCAATGGTCGAATCTTGGGCAACCGCTACAGTGTCGTCGGTACCGGTCTTTTTTAATTGCTGGACGGGTGCGGTTTGCTTGGCTGTTTTTTTTGCCGCTTGTTGCTTTCGATAGCGATCCAGATCGACGACTTCAGCGCCCACTTCTTCTGCATTATTCGCCGCAACTACGGGATCGTTTTTGTTAATGACAGTCAATTCCTCTGCCGCATCGTCGGCTTGTCCGGCGACATTGGCAGGTGCAGCTTTCGCGCCCATTCCCGCTTTGGCCTGAGCTGCATCAATTTCCTCGAGGGTTTGCTCTACGTTCGAGGATAGGTCATCGACAATTTTCTTTTCATCCTCGGCCAAGTCTTCCAACTTATCGGCTGACGTTCGCCAATTTTTCCAACTGCTCCGCAATCCATAACCCAGCTGGCCCAATGCGACTGCACCTCTCGCCAACCCGTAGATCATCAATATCCGATCCACCTTGGCCCAATCTTTTAGGAATTCACTTCCTTCGTCTCCGAATTTTTCAAGAATCCAGCCTCTGTGATCGTTGATCAAAGTGCTGGCAGCTGCGAAAACAGTGGCGGCCCGGTCGGTCCATTTCAATACCGTGAATGCGCGAGCACCCCAAATGGCCGCTCGTGAAGCATTCGCAGTTTCGCCGAGAGCCACCGCCTCTCCACCTAGACCTAAGGTCAGGCCGGTAACGAATGCTTCCCCAGCCATCATTCCCACTTTCGTGGAATCCGTATTGCTCAGCTGGAGCAGGTAAAGCGCAGGCATGTAGACTATTTTTCCGCCCTCGTCGTAGAGATAAACCCCGACGATTGTGTCCGGATCCATTTCCATCCCGGAATACAGAATGTCATAGTGCTCGGGTGAAAGCTTTGCATCCTTCCAATGCTCGGTTTTCATGTGGCTGCGTACCCAAATATTTCCATTGTCCATGCGGTACACGGACAAGGAAGCGGAATTGAATTTGGTGAACCCGGATGCCGAGAATGGAATGACCATGGCATATTTATCCGCGTTCATGAATTTTTTGGGTTTGATGCGGCCGGCCTTGGCCATGAGAATGCGCTCGGCTTGTGCTAGCTCTTTTTCGTCTGCGGGACCGCTGGTGATTTCATCGTAGAGACGATCCAGGAATTTTCGTCCAGCCGCCGTTTCCGCCATTCCCGCAAGCTGATCATCGCTAGCAGCCTGAGTCATCTCAAAGCTTACGTCATCGCGATCGCTATTCCCTAATTCTTCTAGAACGGAATCGGCTGTGGCAAAATCTTCCCCATCGGCATATTCGAGCAGCTTTTTTCCAAGGGCATCTTCTTTTAAATCCGACAATGAGGTTGTCTGGCTGATCAAATCTTTGGCGGATTGCGCCTCTGGGGGGGTGGGCTTGTCTCTTTTGGGAGGGGCAACTGAAATGGGCGCCGGGGGCTCCACTTTTACGGGAGGTTTTGCATAAATGGTAATCGGAATGGTGATATTGCCCAGGTATTTAAATTCGATAAATCCGTGCAAGATGGGATAATTGAAGCCGCGGGCTTTAGCGAAAGCCCTGTTGACGGGAACGTCAATGGCACTTTTATCGGGCACATTAATCCACGCCCATACCTTACCCTGATTGTCATTCACTCCAAATTCAGGAAGAACCAGATCACCGTTCATCACTTTTTCTTTATCAATGATGTTGGCGTCTTTACGCTCGGCTTTCGCCATCAGTTTGAGGCCGTCTGTAGGCAATCCCTCTAGCCTTACCTCTACCGGATCCACCACAGCATCGGGTTTAGGATCCCGATGAATACCGGAATGATTTCCAGTCACATGCGCGAGCTCGTGCGCGAGCAGTCGATTACCGCTTTCAGAACCTTCCGCATATTCATTTTCACCGAAAACAATATCACTACCGAGGGCATACGCCTTTGCTTGTAATGCATGTGCGGATTGCGCCGCACTCTCACCCATATGTAGCCGAACCGAACTCAGATCATATCCAATACGCGGCTCAAAAAATTGCCGGGTCCTTTCATCCAAGGGGCGACCACCCGATTGAACCGCTTTCTGCACATGATTCACGGCATTGTAAGTCGCATTGGCTGCTGAGGGTAAAGCCTTTCTATGCAGGGACATAGCGCTTTCACCCGCCGCAACGCGTGCCGCCATCTTGCGTTCATCCTTCAAGGACGAAGTTGGGATGCGCATGATTTCATCCGCCACCCTATCGGCTTCCACTTCCGCCTGATCTCCCGGTTGGGAAACATTCGGATTATTTGACCCAGCCAAGCAAGCTGGACACCCTCCACCACAGGCACAGGAAGCCTTGCGGTAAATAATATCCGGCAAACCACCCAATCCATAAGTGGAGTCCACATTTTCAGGAAGGTTAACGGCGCCGCGTGTCTTGTTTCGGGCGGGCTCCGTTTTGTTCGATGCCGCCAATCGTTCCATCGTGGTGTCTCTCCCGCTAAGGAGACCTCCGCTTCTTTATGCAATCGGCTTCCGGCAAACCGGCCACCCGGCAAACATCGTCATCGAGGGGATGAGGTCCGCCAGCGGCAATAGAAGCGGGGTTGTCCCAGCCTGCCGGTTTTTTCAATTGCAGCAAAAACCAATGGATCCTATCTGGAATCATCATCGATTCATTGGTGGAATGAGCGTCGATATAATTGTAGCGATCCACTTCATAGAACATGAGGTGGAAAAACTCATGCGCGAACCCCAAGGGTTCTCCTCCCGCCCAGTTGGTCGCGTCCTCCCATGCTCCGGGATTCACATTGACTTCAAACGCATCGTTCCCGGAGACGTTTACAAAAGTGAGATCGACCGTGAACCCTTTAGTCGACGCCGCTTTTTCGATCGCGTCCTCCATCGCCTTAACGCTATCCACATCCGCAGCCTTGCCCGTACCCGCCGTTGTCAGGAATATCTTTGCCCGAACTACGATGTTTTTGGGATCGGTATTGTCAACTTCGTATTTTCCGTTGCCGAATTTTCCCGTCAACGTCACCCATTTCCGTTTCGGAT
Organism: Fibrobacteria bacterium; assembly: GCA_043766615.1. GTDB lineage: Bacteria > Fibrobacterota > Fibrobacteria > UBA11236 > UBA11236 > Chersky-265. The sequence continues at coordinate 6,475 of JAYUHW010000428.1, forward strand.
CCGCCGAGATCGTTTCTTCAACTGTCAGATTCTTCGCCTCAGCGGGTTTTGTTATCCTAGTCTGCTCCTCCGCTACCGCAACTGCAGTGGAATCGTTGGTTTCGATAGTGATGGTCTCCTCGCTTTTTTCCGCCGTATCCAGTAGCTTCATAAACTTTTCCAGCATCCAGAGGCAAGCGGGTTTCTTTTTCAACTCGACCAATACTTCGTCGGCCTCGGTCTTATCGGCCAGCGCCAAGTATTGGGGATGTTTTTTCACTTCGGCAGCATCCTTATCATATTTTGGATCATTCACTGTAGGATTCGCGCAGCGCCGGATTCCACTGCCGCCTTGGCGGACATGCGCGAGTTCATGGGCCAGCAGGTGTTTTCCCGAAGTTGTTTCCGGTTGAAATTCTCCGGCATTGAAAAAGATATCACTGCCCATAGTGAACGCTTTAGCGTCAATGGCTTGGGCGGAATCCGCCGCTGTGTTTCCGGAGTGAATGCGGACATTGCTGAGATCTGCACCAAAGCGCGGTTCGAAAAAGCCGCGGAGTTCGGTAGCAAGCGGAACGCCTCCGGAACCGGCTGCTTGGCTGGAGAATGTCGGCTTTTGGATCGACGAAGTCTCCGGTCCAGATCCATTCCGGGGACTCCCACTTTCGCTGTTTGGCATTCTCATTATTTTTTCCGCAACCTGATCGGCTTCCACTTCCTCCGCATCTTCCGGTTGGGAGAGGTTTAGTGGACTTGCGGTAGCCTGACAGGCGGAACATCCGCCGCCACAGGAGCAAGCCGCCTTCCGGAAAATGGGCATTTCACCCTGTGCCGTTTTCCCGGTAGAAAAGTCCTCAGATATTTCCGCCCGATCACAAGGCCGGTGCCTGCGCGGATCGGAATCCGACGAACGCAGCAGTTGCATGAGTCTTCCGTCCATCACGCCGATTATCCCTTTCTCGTACGCGACCTAACCATCGCTATCCTTGTCGCAGGCGTAGGGAACATACCAGACCTCAACGGGCAAGGGCGCAGCGAAGTATTGGGGGTACGGCGAATTCACCGCACCGAAAAAACTGGCGGCATAGGGGTCATTGAAATACCACTTCAAGGGATGGCCGCAACTTCCAGCCACCATCAGCTGATTCACCGCTTGCAGCCAGAACCGGGTTATGATTTCATTTTTGCGCTTCTCGTCCTTCATGAATGGCAACCATCGGTATCCCGTTTTCACTTCGAAGAGCATACCGCCGTGATTCATGGCATCGAAATCAACCGACTGCTCGATGGGATTTTTGACTCGAACTTCTCGCGAAACACCACTAAGACTTGTAGCGTACGCCGCGTGGCACGGGAACCTCCCGAATTGCTGGGGAATCGATTGGTACGTGCACTGGCCACGCTTTACCGGTTCATCCAAATCCGTGTCCACATCAGGGCGAGGAAGTTGTGATGTGCCGATTCGAGAGGCCACCCCCATTCCGATGGCCGCAAACGGCGAAATGGCAGAGATAGGTGCAACAGTAGGCGCTAATGGGCTGGGTGCGGGCATAATCACGGGAGCTTGGACTGGAACTGGCGCAGGCATTGGAACGCTTTGCAGGTGGCGTGGTGCCACGACTGGCGCGACCACGGGATCGAGGGCAAGGTTAGGTGCGGCTCCACCTCGCCCTGTATAGGCAACTGGCTGGTTCACTGCCGGTGTCGTGTTAACCGACGGCGCGGCGCGTCCTTGACCGCCGCCCTGAAACACTTCCAAGGTCGGTGGCGCTTGCGGGCGTGGGGAGGCTGTAACAGGTTGTGACGGTGTAGGTGTGGCGGTTGGCTTAGGAAGACGAGGCGCACTAGACCCACGAAATTGGCCTACCGATCCAATTGCCATAGCGAGTAGCGCCAAGCCCTGTCGAAAGCCGACCGAGTTGAGGGCGTATTCGGTTAGTACGTCCAGTGTCAAGCTCCTACCGATTGCCTGCGCTGCCAAAAGGTTTTCATGCGCGTCGACAACCGCAGCAAGAGCTGCATTTGCGAATTCTTCCTCTCGTTCTGCCTGATCGAAATCGTCCGTTGCTCCGAGTCGGCGGTTGTTGAGGTCAATTTGTTTCGCGACGGCTCTTTCTCGGAAATCGCCCCAGTAGAGCCGATAGATTAGGATCATCTGCTCCGGAGGGAGGCCATGATTCGGAGTCGATGCG
>JAYUHW010000429.1:0-3778 GCA_043766615.1 Fibrobacteria bacterium
CGGGGCATTGCCTTTCATTGTGACGGTGTACAAGCACTGGGCAAATTATCGGTAGTTCATCCCCAATCCTGGCAAATCGACTTTCTTTCCTTGTCCGCCCATAAGATCAATGGACCCAAAGGTGTGGGCGCATTGTACGTTCGAAAAGGCGCACCCATGCAGGCCCAGGTGCTGGGTGGCACACAGGAACGGGGTTTTCGCGGGGGCACGGAAAATGTCTTGGGAATTATCGGATTCGGTAAGGCGGTTGAAATTATTGCCAGAGATGGCGAAACGGAGCGGGTCCGTCTGATTGAAGTTAGGAATGCGTTGGCCGCAGCCTTGCGGACGCGTATACCAGACTTAGTGGTGAATTGTGAGGGCGCCGAACGCTTAGCAAATACACTGCATGTTACCCTCCCGGCATGTCGCTCCGATTTGCTGGTGATGGGCCTTGATATGCGAGGCATAGCCGTTTCGGCCGGTGCTGCCTGCGCGTCCGGTTCTGTCAAAAACTCGCATGTGCTTTTGGCCATGGGTAAGGATAAAGCAGCTGCCTCCACTTCGCTCAGGTTTTCCTTTGGGCTGGGGAATAGGTTGGCGGACATGGATGGATTGGCAAAACATGTATCGGAAGTAGCAGCATCAGTGCGCGGATTGTGAAAGGTTAAATTATGCCGATTCCCGGGGTTGCTTCGCCAAATGGTTTAGATCCTGCCATTTTAAAACTCGGCAAGGAAATCTGGAAGGAAATGCAAGGGGAAACCCCCGGGGTTTTTAATAAGGATTTTTGGCAAGGAAAAATTCTCGAATGGGCGATGAAGGATCCGTCTTTTCGCGTGGATCTGTTTCGATTGGTGGAAGTACTTCCCGTGCTCAAGTCACGAAAACAAATCTGGCAGCATATGCGCGATTATCTGATACGGGAAAATCGGCCCTTACCCCCGGTTTTGAGTGTAGCCCTTAAAGCTGCTTCCAGCGGTATTACAGGCATGGTCGCTGTGGAAGTTATCAAACGGAATGTCGTGAACATGGCCGAGAATTTTATTCTGGGCCGTGATGCCAAGGAAGCGATCCCCGTGTTGCGCAAGTTGCATTCAGGGGGTATTGGTTTTACCGCCGATTTGCTGGGTGAAGCCACGCTCAGCGACTTGGAGGCGCAAGTTTATTTTGAGCGCTACCGGGACCTGATCGAAAACATCTCCGGAGAAGTCGCGAAATGGCCACCGGATCCGATTCTATCAAATAGTGCACTAGGCCCTATTCCCATCGCCAATGTCTCCCTCAAACTTTCGGCACTGGAACCCAGGCTCGACCCCATCAATACGGCAGGCTCCGTTGCCAGACTTAAAAAGCGAGTCTTGCCTTTATTTTTATTAGCCAAACAAAAAAATGTTTTCCTCAATGTGGATTTGGAAAACTGGCAGCTCCATGGCATCACCTATGATCTTTTCGAGGAAATTCTAAGTCATCCGGAACTCCGTACATGGCCGCATGTGGGAATCGTGGTGCAAGCCTATCTAAGGCATGCTCCCAAGGATGTTCAGCGGTTGTTGACCCTCGCTATATCGCGCGGGGCGCCTATCACGGTAAGGCTGGTAAAAGGCGCGTACTGGGATTATGAAGTGGCCATGGCGGCGCAGTGGGGCCTGCCTTGTCCGGTGCTGACTCGCAAGGCGGATTCAGATATCCAATATGAAACGATCTCGCGGGAATTATTGATACACCATGCGCATCTGCCTCCGGCTTTCGGAAGCCATAACCTCCGCTCCCTAGTACATGCTATGGCAACGGCCGAGGACCTCAAGGTTCCGGCTAATGCCTTCGAAATTCAAATGCTGTATGGCATGGCCGAACCCGAGCGCAAAGTGCTGCGCGCCCGGAAATATCGGGTACGCGTCTATTCTCCTGTGGGCGCACTGCTCCCCGGCATGGCTTACTTAGTGCGCCGACTTTTGGAAAACACTTCGAACTCCGGATTCCTGCGGCAAAGCCACCACGATGGCGAAGACATTGGGTTGTTATTGGCTGCGCCGATCCACGTTCCTGCTTTGCCAAACCCTGGTGATTCCGTTTCCACCGTAACGGATAGGCTACCGGGCGATTTGTCGACGCCTTTCCGCAACTGCCCGCGCACGGATTTTGCTTTACCTACCGCCAGGGACGCTTTTCAAAAGGCCCTGGAGACATGGAAGTCCCAGTTTCCCTTATCCATTCCGATTGTACTAAATGGCCAAGAGGCGAAATCGTCCCCATCCTTGGAATGGTTTTCACCCAATGATTCCAAAATGCGTGTTGCCAAAATCCAGCTCGCCTCAGTCTCACAGGCGGATACTGCTGCCCAATCTGCGGAAGGCGCATATCGGGCCTGGCGCGATAAGCCCTTGCGGGATAGGGCGTTGCTGGCTGAAGCTTTAGCGGATGTGCTGGAAAGAGATCGAATCCTCCTTGCAGCCTTGCAGTGTTTGGAAGTGGGAAAGCCGTGGCTCGAAGCGGATTTGGACGTGGCTGAAGCCGTGGATTTTTGCCGCTATTATGCGCGCCAGTCTTTGATGGAACTGTCGATGCGCACTCAAACACAGGTTTCCGGTGAAATGAACACCATGGGATATCAGGGTCGTGGGCCCGCTCTCATCATAGCCCCCTGGAACTTTCCCCTGGCTATTTTATGCGGCATGTCCGTAGCTGCCCTGGTGGCCGGTAATCCCGTGATCCTTAAACCCGCTGAGCAATCCAGTGCCATGGCGTATGAACTGTTTAAAGCCATGCAGAAAGCGGGATTCCCATCGTGTGTTGTGCAATTTCTTCCGGGTCTGGGTGAGGTCGTTGGCGCGCATCTCGTTGCCCATCCAGCCATTGCTCAAATAGCTTTCACAGGCAGCCTTCAGGTGGGTACCACAATACTGCGCGAAGCCGCCATACTACGTCCTGGCCAACGCAGCCTCAAACGTGTGGTGTGTGAGATGGGTGGCAAGAATGCCATCATAGTCGATGACGATGCGGATTTGGACGATGCTGTCATCGGAATTCTGCGCAGCGCTTTTGGATTCGCCGGTCAAAAATGTTCAGCGTGCTCGCGCCTAGTGGTAGTTGGCGATATATATCAGGCTTTTATAGAACGGCTGATATCCGCGTGCAAAGATTTGGAAGTGTGCTCGGCGGAATCGCCTGCCTGCGATGTTTCTCCCGTAATTGATATCGAGGCTCAACAACGATTGGAAGCGGCCATAAAAGATCCTGGCCCTCGTGCACGCCTGCTCTACCAGGGCACGCCGCCGGTCGGCGGGAATTTTGTGGCTCCGGCGGTCTTTGCAGTCGAAGATGCTGGGCATAAACTCATGCAAGCGGAATTGTTTGGCCCTGTATTGGCCGTGATGCAAGCCAAGGATTTCGAACACGCCTTGGAAATAGTGGCTGCAACACCGTTCTCCCTAACCGGTGCCGTTTACACTCGCAGTCCGGCGCATATTGAAGCGGCTCGATCGCAATTTCGGGTAGGAAATCTGTATATCAACCGTGGTTCCACTGGGGCTTTGGTGGACCGGCAGCCCTTTGGCGGCTTTGGACACAGCGGCCTCGGCACCAAGGCTGGAGGTCCAGGTTATTTGCTTCAATTCGTGGATCCGTATTGCATCACTGAAAACACGATGCGGCATGGTTTCACTCCGGAAATTCAGACCTAATGTACAGCCGGGGTCAAACGAAGTCCTAAACCAGTACATTTTCCTATATTTTAGGGCTTTTGCACAGACAGTCCCATTTACAAAGGCCGTCCCAAATGGAAACCGTACCTACATTA
>JAYUHW010000430.1:0-12688 GCA_043766615.1 Fibrobacteria bacterium
CTAAAGGGATATGGATCCAGTTCTGATGCTCATCATATGTCCGCGCCATTGGAATCCGGCGAAGGTGTGTGTCAAGCAATCAAAATGGCTTTGGCGGAATCGGGCGTGCCATTGACCGAAATTGGAGTAGTGAATGGTCATGCCACTTCTACACCGCTCGGCGATGTAGCGGAGGTAAAAGCTTTGGGCATGGTTTTCGGCAATCATTTGAAGTCGATGAAAGTGCATTCCACCAAGTCCATGATTGGGCATTTGCTGGGCGGTGCGTCTGCTGTCGAGGCAATAGCATTGCTCATGACATTAAATTCCGGTAAGGTGCATCCCACCATGAATGTGATAAACCAAGATCCGGAAATTGACATTGACTGTTCGCCGAATCAGATGTCTACGACAACGGCGGAGTTTGGCATTAGCAATAGTTTTGGCTTTGGGGGACACAACTCTTGTATTGTCCTGGGCAGGGGTTAGAACCTTTCTCCTAATTGGCAAGTGATTTGAACCATTCATTTAAGGATGGTGATTATTTCCGTTTTGGGTACGCTTTGAGATTGGGATCTGAGCTCGATCCAATATGCTCCCGTGGGTAGTTTAACTTCTAACGCGAATTGTCCCCGTTGAACCCGATCTCTCAAAACCCGCTTCCCCTGCGAATCGACAATGGAAATATCACAAGGCCCATCGGCAGCCATGCTGGTCGGAATGGTCAGGCGATTATTGAAATAACGCACGTGCTCGTGCATCTGCAATCCCAAACGCTGCTTTGGAACAAGCAGGGCCTGCTCGGCAGCCAGGGCCGCGATTTCGGCCGCGGTCAGGCAGCGAGAATAGCTGCGAAATTCATCCATGCCACCGCTAAAGAGCTCGGAAGCCATGACTGAGGTCCCGTCGGAGGAATACCTGCCTCCTATCAGCATGTGAGATAAATTGTAGGGTTGATTGATGAATGCAGTCGGTGTCTTCTGCAACACGGACTGGCCGTTAATGAACAACTCGTACGAAAGCGTTGACGCGTTGCGAACCAATGCGATATGCGTCCATTGGTTGAGGACAATCGGAGACGGCGATTCGAAGGGCCACAGACCGAAATCCAGCGCGCCATCATCACTTGTTTCATAGCCAAGATGTGTGGATGCGGTGAGATAAAGACGCCACTGGTAAGGGCCATGACCTGCCTGTTCTTTGGCACATATCATCTGCATCTTTGCCGTAGCAGGCTTGATCCAGGTTGAGACGGTAAAGTCGCTCGCCGAGGGCAAGTCACTGACGTCGACATAAGTAGATGTCCCGTCGAAAAGAAGCGCCTTGTTTATTTTTCCATCCGTCCACGCCGCATTTCCAAGGATGGGTGTTGTTTTGCCGCTTACCTTATCGAGGATAGTAGAGCCGGTACCTTCGTCGAACTTCCAGAACTTCGCGAGGCCATAGAGGACGGGCACGGTCGTGTTCGGTAGAATGCTGTTCGCTGTTTTCGCACGATCCCGAATCTGGCTTACCGACAAGGTCAGGGATTCGGAACCAGGAAAAGTTGGGATGATCAAACCCACCGTCACTGAATCGGATAGGAGTTTCGCCGGTCCAATGAGTGCATTGTTGCTTAGGTGATAATTCGCAACGTTTTCCGCAGATGTTTTCTCGACCTTTTCCGTGAATGTGACGAAAATTGTATCGCCTTTGATTGCCGCTCCGACGATGTTTGGCCGTGTCGTATCGGCGGAAGTAAGGACCACCAGAGTGGCGCTCTTACCGCTTTCCGCGCCTAAGCCATTGATGGCCGAGACCTGGTACGAATACGAGGTCGATTCGCTCAAGCCCATATCGAGAAACGAAGTCGTCGAGCTTTTGCCTGCAATGGCACCGTTCCGGTAAATCACATAATTCTGAATGCCACTTTGGGAGTCGGCCGAAGCGCTCCAGGTCAACTGTACCTTGTCGTTTCCGCTTGCAATGCCAGTAAGGCCTAACGGCACCGAGGGCGGTGTGGAATCAATCACAGCTACACCGGTCTTTGTCACATATAAACTTCTAATCTTAGGGACGGCGGCATATTTGGTGAAATTTATCCGGACTTGCGATACGGTGACAGGAGTTAAAGCATGGATCCGCTTGTGCCCGATGGCCGTTCCGGATGCGAGCGGGGTCCAGGACCCGCCGACCATGCCTTCCAGGGTATACTCCCTCACCCGTTCGCCGAAGGCAATGTCTTCCATCATAATCACGTGGTCGATAGCAACCGGCTTGCCGAGGTCAAGCACTAGATTGATCCCCTCCCCAGAGGTTTGCGCCAGTGGAAACCCGATTCGTTTTTTGATCTCCGCTCCGAACTCTGCAGCCCGGCTGATGTAACTCGGATCCAAATGTCCATCCGGACTTGGCGAAAAACTGTTCAAAAGCGTTTGGCCATTCCCTACTGAACGGAAGTATCGGTCCACCAATGTATTGAGATTCTCTACCACGCCACCAAACCATGCGTTGCTAATGGATGCGTCGCACTCCATGGGCAGCCAGTACTTGCCGTCTGGTTTACTATCAGCGACAGTTCCCGTGCCGCCATTATTGTCAGTGGCGTTCCAGGCAGGATACGGCGCAACCCCATTCTCGTTACCCACCCACCTGATCGTTGCATCCGGACCCTGAAACAAAATCGCGTGCGGTTGCTTTGTTTTAATTATGGTCCTCACGGAGTCCATAATACGGGGAAGGAGTCCTCCATCAAACCAAATTTCGGAGATGTCGCCGTAGTTGCTGCAAAGCTCCTTCATCTGCTGGGTGAAAATTGCTGCATAGCGAGTCTGCAATGCGGTATCAGGTGTATTCCCTCCAATTCCAATCCCGAAATGGATGTCCTCTGGGCTAAGGTAGAATCCGACTTTTAACCCGCGCGCCCGGCATGCTGCGAACAGTTCTGCTACGATATCTCCCTTACCGGCTTTGTAAGGTGCGGACTTGATGCCGTAATCCGTTGTAGTAGTAGACCACCAGCAAAAGCCCGAACGATGCTTTGCTACCATGATCACATACCGAGCCCCCTCGGCTGCTGCGGCGTCAGCCCAAGCATCGGCGTTGAAATTAGCATAAGTGATGGAAGCTGGAGTTGGGTTGGCGTCAGGTTGTAGGTGAAAGAAAGTCCCGACTTCCAAATCCTGCCATGCTATTTGATCTGGACTGGGAAGGGCCAAGGCTTGGGCCCTCGCGGAAGGGGCAAGAAGTAGCGAGACCCAAAGTGCGGCATGAATAAAGAGTGAACGGTGCTTTGCGAACAAAATACGATGGATATGTGGAAACAATGGCTCCCCCTACGTTGAAAAATCAAAAATGCGCGCGAGCGAAATGGCTTCAAATTTACGTGGCAAGTAGCCACAATACCGTGACTGGGGTAATATACCTCCAACGGACCTGACTTAAGTGGCATTTCTTCAGCGCATCCACTGCTCTATTACACCTCAACGTAGGGTTTTGAATGCATGGAAAAATGCCCCTGAGTAGGGGCATTTTTATTTGAGCGGTATCCGGAACTACATGTCCAATTAACTAGGCAGAGTAGAGTGTCTTACCAGCGGAGTGAAGGTCTTCACACGCTTCTTTGATGCGTTTGGCCATGCCTTTTTCTCCGGCTTTTAGGTAGGCGCGGGGGTCATAGGCTTTTTTGTTGCCTACTTCGCCGTCTACTTTGAGCATGCCATCGTAGTTTTTGAAGACGTGGTCGGCAATGGGACGAGAGAACGCGTACTGCGTGTCCGTGTCCACGTTCATCTTGATGACACCGTAGTTCAGAGTTTCGGAAATTTCTTCTTTGGAGGATCCGGATCCGCCGTGGAAGACGAGGTCAAAGCGGGCGTTGAACTTGGCTTTGAGGGCGTCTTGGCCGTCTTTGAGGATGCTGGGCTTGAGTTTGACATTGCCGGGCTTGTACACGCCGTGGACATTGCCGAAGGTGGCTGCAAACATATAGCGTGCGTTGGGGATGGAGCTTAGGGCCTGGTAGACACCGAGCATGTCTTCCGGAGTTGTATAGAGTTTGTCAGCGGGGAGGTGTTCGTTGTTCATGCCGTCTTCTTCACCGCCGACTACGCCGGCTTCGACTTCCAGGATGATTTCGTTTTGGGCGCACAGAACCATGAGTTCCTTGGCGATTTTCATGTTCTGGTCCAGGGGCAATTCGGAGCCATCGAACATATGGCTGTTGAATAAGTTGGCTTCACCTTTGGCGCGGCGACGGGCGGTTTCGGCGATTAAGGGTTTGAGAAAAGTTTCGACTTTTTTGGGCTGGCAATGATCCGTATGGAGGGCAATGTTGACATTGTAACGTGCAGCCATGAGATGGACATGGTTGGCGAGGGAGATGGCACCAAGCACCATGTCCTTGACACCAGTGCCGGAGGCGTGTTCGCCGCCGCCCGTGGATACTTGGATGATACCGTCGGATTTGGCTTCGGCAAAACCGACCAGGGCGGCATTTGCGGTTTCCATACTGGACACATTGATGGCTGGGTAAGCGTATTTGTTTTTGTTGGCGGTTTCCAACATATTGATGTAGGTCTTGTAATTGACAATGGGCATTTCTTGGCTCCTTAATGGCGTTTGGTAGAAAAATTACCATTTGATGGGGGAGGATGCAAGGATTTCAGTCTGGGCAGGCTTTCGGTAGGGAAGGGATAAGCGAATCCGGGCGCTTATTTTATAGTTTTGGAAAATGGGCTTGGAACCAATAAAATCGGACTCTGCGCCTGGTCAAAAGTTTTTTTCCATCACCCAATACAATCGCAGCGTCGAGCGCCTCCTTAAAAGTCAGGTTCCGCACGTTTGGGTAAAAGGGGTGATCACCCAGCTCAATGTGCGCGGCAAAATCGCCTACCTTACTTTGGGGGAATTCGAGGAAGGGGATACGCGGCCACGTGCCGTGCTGGAAGTCACGCTCTGGTCCTCGGAATTGGAAGTCTATAATTTACGGTTTGCTCGACTTCCTACGCCGCTAGTCCTTCGAGTGGAATTGAAAGTGGCTTTGCAGGTCGAGGCGAATTTCTACGTGCCGTCCGGGAGGTTTCAGCCAAGGGTGACGGGCATAGATGAAAATTTCACTTTGGGTGAACTGAGCATCACACGCCAGCGGACTTTGGAAAGGCTTTTGAAGGAAGGGCTGCTGGATCGCAACAAAAGGTTGAGCTTGAGTGACTGGCCGTTGCGGGTTGGGCTGATTACAGCACCCGGGTCTGCGGCGTATCATGATTTCACAAGTGTCCTGTTGCACTCTGGCTTTTCCTTCCGTATCGCTTTTGTCGAAGCCAAGATGCAAGGTGAAGCGACTGAAGCAACAGTATTAGCGGCATTGGAAAAACTTGGAAGACTGTCCCTGGATGTTGTTTGCATTGTTCGTGGCGGTGGGTCGAAAACGGACTTGGTTTATTTCGATTCCGAGAATATTTGCCGTGCCATCGCATTGTGTCCAATTCCTGTACTGACGGGGATCGGCCATGAAATCGACAATTCCATAGCGGATCTGGTGGCTTATTCGGATAAAATCACGCCGACAGATTGTGCAAAATTTTTAGTCGAGCGCCTGGCAACCTGCTATGCAAAGCTGGAAAATTATAGTTCCATTCTCGCCGATACCTGGCGGATGGAATATCAACAACATTGGCACGACATATCCCAGCGGGCTTCGCTGCTTATCCACAACTGGGAAGGCCGTAAGTCTACAGAAGAGCTGCGTAGCCGCGAACAGGCGCGTACGCTTGGGTCGTTGGCAGGGCAAGCGCTTAAGGTGGAGGATCGCCGCTTAGGGATTAATTTCACTGGATTGCTGCGTGGCCCAGGCAAAATCCTTCGCGTGGAGGGCTTGCGATTCGCAAACCGGACGCAATCTATCGGACATGCCTGGAGCAGGCTCAAGTCCGATCACGATCATAGGCTAATATCAGGATATTTACGCCTTAAGGACAAATCGATTTTACTCTTGAGCAGGCAGAATGAAAAATTGGGGCATGTCGATAAGGGGCTCAGGATAGCTTGGAAGCAGAAATGGCAACGATGCCGGGAATCCCTGCACTTGAAGAATCGGCTGATCCATGCGGCAGATCCAGTCCGTCTGTTGGGAATGGGTTTCAGTTTGCTCCGCGATCAAAAAGGACAATTGATACGCAGCCTGGCACAGCTACCCGAAAACGGAATTTTAGTCAATCAACTTGTGGATGGAACGGTGGAAAGCCGAGTTACCGGTAAAAAGGAGAATGCATGAAGGAAGTCAGACAAAGCTACAGTGAGGCTATAGCAAGGCTGGACGAAATTCTTGAAGATATCGATCAAAGTAAAGTGCCTATTGACGTACTGGCCGAAAGAGTTGTGGAGGCGGCTGGATTGCTTAAGCGGTGTAAAAATGTGCTGACTGAAACGGAAGCCAAGGTTAAAGATGTGCTTCAAGATTTGGATAAGGAGTTTGGCAAGGAATCGACTGCCAATGGGATTGACAATGACGATGAAGATGATGAGAGTGATTCCGAGGACGAACAGGATTAATTAAACGCCGTGACGAAGCAAAAATTCTTACCAATCAGTTTGGAAGATCGGCTGGTGGCGGATGTTTTCCAGAAATCCTATCGGGAGTTCCTGGAGCTTAAACCCACCCATATCCGTTGGAATAAACTGGCTCCGGAGAACGTTCGATATTTAGGTGAAGCGCAGGCCCAACTTTGGTCAAAGGAAAAAATCGCGGACTATCTCAATTGCAGTCCTGAAGAAGCCTTGGGCTGTTTACGGAGGTATACAGTGTCTAAAAAAGTGAATAGTCAGAATTCCACCCCTGAAAGAATACGAGAAGCTTTTTTCGAATGGCTGGGGGGAGTCGTGGAATTGGATGAAAAGGCAAAGCGTGCTTTGGCCGATGACTTGTCCAAACTTGTCGCGAATCAATTGCATGCTGCTGCATTGGCGCAAGAAGATTTGTTCCAGATTTCTAGCGGCCTCGAAGGAGCCGTTTCCAAGGCTTCAAAAGGCAAACCTGCCGTTTCATTGGAGAAGGATCCCCCGAAATGGGGTCCACAGTGGAAAGCTTAAAAATCCCGCATTGACTTTGAAATTTTTGGGGTGATAAAATTGTCACCATAATGCTATTGAATCACCGGACGGTGAGCTTGAACTTGATTTTTTTGATGATTCTGCCTGGCGCGGGGTTAGTGGCATGCCATAAAAAAAATGACTTACCCATCCCTGTACAAAAGCCAAGTAAACCTTCCGAAGTCTCAGTACCCCAACCTGAAACGGGGATCGATAGCGCGGAAATCGCCAACCCCGATACTGCATTAGTTGTTCCGAACTCTGCCTCAGAGCAAACAGTTTCACTTTCATTTACATCGCATCCAGTCACCCAAGCCTGGATCGGTCGTATATACAGTTATCGTCCTAGCATCGCGCACTCTGGGGCGTACAAGTGGGTTCTGGTAAAAGGCCCCGATTCGATGCGGGTCAACTCGGATGGATTGGAGTGGATGCCGACCCAGGTCGGTAATTATTCCGTGATCTTGACAGCACGTCTGGAAAAATCGACTTCCAACGAAAAACCGCGTCAAGCAAAACAAGAGTTTTCGATAACTGTAAACCGGGTCCTTGAATTGGCCTTGAAACCCTTATCGACGCAGGTAAACAAAGGGGATACGGTGTCCTTTGATCTTAGGGCTTCCACCTACCCAGCATGGGCGGCGAACGAGATCAAGGCCCGTATTGATTTTGAAGGTGATGGTAAATGGGACACTACGTTCAAGCCTTGGGACAAAAATCAAATCATCCGAAAAGTCTATGAGGTTGCGGGTAATTATTCCCCCAAATTTTCTGCGCAATATAAGGATCAGGAAATCCAAAATTTGAGTGCAACGGTTTCCGTTGTCAGTGAAGTGAATGCCATTTTCTCTCTGCGCCCAGATACAGTAGAGCCAGGAGGTCCGGTAACCGTAGACGCATCCGGTTCTCAAGGAGATGGTCGCCTAGTTTACAGCCTTGATTTGGATGGCGATGGCACTCAGGACTGGACAGACTCAACCAGTGGAAAGTGCGTAGTGCCGGCACCAAAATCCGGCATGTACCAGGCTGGCCTTTCTGTTCGTAATCCGATGGGGCAAGCAGGACACGCGACCCATGCATTGCACGTGAATGCCAAAGTGAAGCTGGAAGTTAAAGTTAAAAATCCAAAAGAGAATATGGCGACGGATGTAGAATTCCGAGTGCATGCCATGGACGCGGAAGATAGTCTCGTGAAAACGCGGATTAATTATGTCGGTGATTCATCAGGCTGGGTCAGCCGTTCGACTCCACCGGACAGCGTACTCAATGCTAAAAATTGGTTGCTACGCTTTCGGCATGCTTATGGAAAAGTCGGCAAGTATACAGCAACTATTTGTGTGTCCTCTTCCGATGGAAGGGAAACCTGTAACAAAAATTTGATAGAAATTTTCAATGCTTTGCCAATATGCATTCCGGGACCGGATTTACACGCTACGCTGGGCCAACCCATCAGCATTGAAGGCAGTGGCGTGGATCCAGATGGAAAAATTGTGAAATGGGAATGGGATCTGAATGGAGACGGAAAATTTGATCTGGCCTCGGCATCCAGCGGAAAGTTTCAATACACGTTTTCCAAGCTAGGGATATTCCCGATGGTTTTAAGGGTTACCTCTGAAGATGGCAAACAGGCAACCGCCACCCGCAAAGTGGAGGTGCGAAAAAAATGGAAAGCCTGATGCAATGGCAGCCGCCAGGGCGAAGTCGAATCGCAGGGTTGTGCTTTGTTACTGGATTGTTGCTGAGTCTTACAGCATGCCCGACTCATGCCGACAAATTAGTACTTGGTGATGGCCGGATTATTTTTGGCACGATAACTGATGAAAAGGATTCCTTGATCCGGTATTTTGATCGATTCGAAAGACCGCGGAAAATCACCGCCAAGTCTGTGGACACAATTCATTACGATTCCAAAGGCGTCTCCGGGCTGGTAAAGGTCGCCTTTCGCAAAGGTCAGCCGCAAGACCGAAGCGGTTTTTTCCGGCTACGTCATTCTGAAGAGCTCGACTTGGATGTTGAATACCATACCGACTCCTTATCGGAACTTGACCTATTCTTCCGCAATGATGTGCACTTTCGGATTCTGCCTAATTCCCGGTTCAGGGTCAGCAAGGCACCCAAAACCTTGAATGGGACGGTTGAAATCAATCTTTTTTCCGGACGTTTGTTGGCGACTTCGCCGAATGAAAATGCCTTGTCCCGGATAGTCACGCCTTGGGGCATTGCCGTAGGACGCGCAAAATTCCAGGCCGGTGTCATTGCCTCCGCAGGGGATTCGTCGCTAATGGTGTTGTGCCAAAATGGACTTGTTGGTATTCAGGAATCCTCAGACAGCCCTGGAGAATTGGTGGTTGAGGTAGGGAAGGCTGTTTCCATTTTCAAAAAAGAGGGGCTGTTCAACCGTCGGGATCCGGATCCGGAATCCGAGCAACGATTGCGTGGCTTAGCGGCCAACATGGGTCACTATCAATTTTCCGAAATCGAGTACCCTAAAATAGGGTACCTGCCAAAGGCCATCACAGGACTGGGTTTTATGGTTTTCTTCTATGGCACCGCCATCGGAATTCTGGACTATGTCAATCATATCTAAAGAAAGCAAGCGGACCTGGTCCAGGGCCTTTGTGTTGGCAATTGTCGGCAGCGTACCGGTGTGGCCGCAGTTTACGGATTTCCAAGGTGGGAAACTGTATTTGAAAATGGAAGGCAATATGTCCCCCTTTGGATTGGGAAGCAATACTGGTGCCCGTGGGGCGATGAGCAATGTAACGTCCATGTATCCTACAGCAGCGAGTATTTTCGGGAATCCGGCGGCCTTGGGCTATCTACAAGGCATGTCGCTTCAGTCCGACTTTTTTCTGCCTGGATTGGGCTTGGGCGTCAGTAGTGAACGAACCAAGTTGTTACGCAATAATATGAAGGCCCCGATCCAAGAGTTTTTGAATACGGACCAGAACCATGTGCAGAATCCTGTTTATCCGGATGTCAATCTAGGGTTATATCAATCGACCAACTTGGGAGGTTTTGCGGTAGCCTTTGGCGGACCTTCTGTGACACTGGCAGCGGGTGTTCAGCAACCTTTTAGAGGTAAAATCGATTTTGGTCTTGGAGGTTTGCGTTTGGGCCTGGGCCTGCCGGAAGACGAATCGGATCCGCAATCGGATAGTATCAAGATTCTGATCTCAGCGGATGCTTTTGGTCGCTTTACAGCGGAAATGAATGACTTTTCCTTGGGACTTGCCGGTATGCCTTGGCCCAATGTACGCTTGGGAGTTGCCTATCAGCGCTATACCATCGATATGCTTCTGGAAGCCGGGGCACGCGTGGATGGGATTTTACAACGCGCAGGCCAGGAAAATTATTTCCACGGTGAAGGCGTGAATTACCACGACGATTTGGATGCGCGTGGGGCGGGACAGGTGCGCGGATCCGCGCATGGAATTCGATTTGGAGCAAATTGGGAATTCGCGAAACATTTTGAATTGGATGCCATGGTAAGTCTAGCGGAGGTGATGCGATTGGAGGGTAAACTTGGCTGGGAATACAATGTTTTGCCCTCGGTGGATTTCAGCAGCGATCAAATTATGAATCCGGCCAATATGAATCCGACCAAGTTGACGTTGACTACCAGAAGTAAGACCGTAATTCAAGAAATGCGGGTTAACCTACCGTGGGAAGGAGCACTTTCTGTTGGGACGAAGTGGGAGCATTTCCGAATGAACCTGGACTACTCCTATTTTCTGCGCGGCATGTCGGTGCTTTACAAATCGATAGACAGTGTTGATGCTTTCGATAGCGCTTCCAAGGACATTTATAGGACGGCCTCAGGGCAAGATTCCGTTACGGTTACGCGTAGCAACAATCGCTTTCGGCTGGGATTGGAACAACAGTTTGCCCTGGGCGTACAGATATACCAGGTTTTTTTCCAAGTGGGAGGGATTTTTTATACAGTTGAAAACGGCGATCTATTATCCGAATCGGCCGCTTACAGACCAGCCTTCTTGCCTTTTCTACCCACTATGAACATGGGCTATTACTTTCCGCTTGGCCCTAATTTCACGACCACGGTTTCCTTGGTAGCCTTCCCAGTTTCGTTATTTAAAACCAGCGTCGAGTACCGGTACTGATATGCGATTTCACCTGCATTCACAACGGAAAAATCCACTTCAACTCTTTCTTTTGATCGTTTCTTTGACATGGGAATGTGGACATGCAGCCCTAATTCTGACTCAAGTTCCGACCGGAATGCGGAAACAAAATTCAGACATTACCGTGGGTTGGACGGGAGGGGCTGGTCGAGTTCATTTAAGGGCCTCGACAATACCCGGTGGGAACGGCGCTGCCATCAGCCATTATGATTCTCTCCATCTACCCAGCCAAATGGATGCGGCCGTTTTCACTTTCCGAATCAATCCAGATATTCCAAGCGTTTATCGAAATACGGACCTTCGCTTAGGCGTCAATTATTGTATTGCGACCGATGGAATTACGGCATCCGCCGAATTCATTATTCTCATAGAATCCAATAATGCGCCAGTGCTTAATTCACCAGCCAATGCGGCATCGCTTACCAATCTCACGCCCAATTTTACCTGGAGTGGTGATGCGCCTTTTTATGCCGTGCTGGTTTCCGATGAGCCATTCAAAATTTCTGATTCCGGTTCAGTTACCGGAGTGAGTGCTGTTTGGCAAATCATTACGCCTTATACGACGGCTCGTTATGGCGACCCGGATCCTTCCGGATACAATACGGTGCCCGCACCGCCTTTGATTTCCGGAAAAACCTATAACTGGCTCGTCCTTAATAATTACGGAAATAATTCCGCATCCACTTCCAAAGTCGCACCCGTTCCCTTTTCGTTTATCTATGCGCCATCAGCTCCATTATCTGCGCCAATTTTATTGGAACCACATGATAAAGATACCATCCCGGGTTCGGATCAAATTCTTTTCCGGTGGACGACCGTTGCGGGTGCGGTTAGCTACAAGGTCGAATTATTGGAGGAGAACTTGGTCGACGGGAGCCAAGTCGATATTTCCTTGTGGAAGGCCAGTTCTACAGGAGGCCAAATCAGTTTGAATAATGCCACCGGACTCCTCCGTAGATACAACTATAAATGGCGCGTTTATGCTATTGGCAACAATGGGTCCGCATCCCTCTCAGAAAAACGGAGCTTCTTCTACGCGGCTGAAGTGGGGGACATCAATATTACCCTCAAAAATCAGGCGGGGCAGAAACTCGCTTATGCACCCATCAAGCTCAATCGCCTTGGAGGCTCATCGTCTGCAGTATTTCAGGGAGGCTCGACGGACAATGATGGATTACTGATAGTCAACAATGCACCGTTGGGAACGTATGAAGCCGTAATTGACAATCTTGATGGCTATGCGTCAAAAATGGATACCATACTCCACAACGTTAAACCCGTAACGACCAAAGCAATTACAGTAAATCCTGTGCTAGGAAAAATCCTGGGAAAAATTTCCCAATCTGGAGTTGGAATCGGCATCCTCAATGCCAAGATTACCGTTACCGGTTCTGACGGATCACAATGGAATACTGTTTCTAATTCGCAAGGTATTTACTCACTTGGTATTCCCTATGGAAACTGGCAGCTTAGTGCCCAAGCCGATGGATACGCTTCCA
>JAYUHW010000431.1:0-3984 GCA_043766615.1 Fibrobacteria bacterium
CATCAAAGGTCCAGCCTCCATCGAACCGTTCCCTTGTACCGAGCCCGAGCCCGGAACGGAAACGCATTACTGTGCATTCAAGTTCACGGATTCGGCGGGCTTGCCCCTGGAAGGCATCCCTTTCACCTTTAAAGGACCGGACAACACCGAGCGAGAAGGTGCCAGCGGAATGGGAGGTGAAGTTCATTACTCTGGCTTTACAAAAGGTGGATCCTACAAGGTTGCGGCCAAGATGCTCAAGGACGCCAAGTGGTCCAAAGTTAAAGCGCCGGTTGGTGAGGAAATGGAACTCACAATCACCGCGGACGGTTTTAAGGATGGCACTCCCGGCGACATCACCATAGTTAAAAAGGACGATGCCGGTGGCGAGCATTTTCTAGCTCGCTTACATGGGAAGGTTGAAGGCAAGAAGCTCAAAGCCAAATGGAAAATTGATGTAGACGGTGCCATGGACGAGCCCGTCAAGGATAAGGCGGAACGGAAAGAAGAATACTGCCAATTCATCGCCTATGCGGGTGGTTCGGTGGCCGTTTCCGGGAAACTGGAAGTGCATACGGATTTGGAAATTGAGATGGTGGATGAGATTGGTCAGCCTTTGGAAAAGCAAAAAGTGGAAGTGGTCTTGTCCACGGGAGAGGTTAAGAAGGTCGACCTCGATGCCAAGGGCAAGCTGACCCTTCTAAAGGTCCCAGCCAATATCTCGCAATTCTCCATGGCGCCGGCCCCTCCGCAAGCGCCACCTCCCGGGACCATTGATCCTGTATCCTACCTGGATGCATCCGTGGATTTGAAGAAGGGTTGCCGGGACAAGAAGGGCGAAGAGACGCTAAAAGCACCCGGTCTCATCAAAGTCATTGGCAGCTATATCTTCGACCTGCAGCAGGATATGAACGACCTTGGATTTCCCATAAATGGCTTGCCGGATGGGGATTTCGGCGGCAAGGTTGAAACGGCTGTTAAGGCGTTCCAGGCCTTCGCGAAAGTTGTGTCGCGCCGAATGGTTGATGGAAAGCCCGTGATTGTCACCCTGACCTATACCGGAGACTCGACAGGAGTAGTGGACGCTGCGACCCGGAAAGAAATCAAATTATGGAAAGTAAAAAAGTATACACGAAATGAAGTGAAGATTTATGTGAAGAGAGAAATTGCCGGAGTAATCAAGGAAATCCCCGTTGACGGTCCAGGTGATTTGATTGCATCTGATGGGAAAAAGACGAAGGATGAGCTAAAAAGAAATGCTACACTTTTTGCAAGTGGGGTGGATGGAAAAGAAACGATAATTGGTCCAGTGCAAAACGAAAAATTTCGAGGAGTCGGGTTCGGTGGTGCCATTAAACTCTATCCTTTTTTAATCAAGCCGGCAACGGAACCAGGCATACCGACCATGACGGAAAGCCAAAAAGCCATTTGGGCAAGTTTAGGCGAAAATGAAGGCGGGTTGGATGCCATCAATACCTGGGATGGGTCTTATTTGTCAGTTGGACCATTTCAGCAAACTATGGGAGACGGAAATTCTGCAGGTGAGTTGGGAGGGGTGCTTGAATACATAAAATCAAAAGATGCAGCCCTATATGAAAACCACCTGGGTCAATTTGGATTGCAGCCAATTTCACCTGCGAAGGGAAAAATTAAGGTTTGCAATTGTTCTCTAGATGGACTGCCATTGGCATCGAAAACCGAAAAAGAAGAATATCGCAGATATATATGGGCTTATCGTTTCGAATCAGCTATGAACACACCCTCTTTTCGAAAACTGTTCCTTGAATTTGGATTTCAAAGAATGAATATCGTTGATGAAATAAGCGCAATCATCGATTCGAAAACAATCGCAGTCAAAGACGTTTTCAAATCCGATCTCGCAAAAGCTCTTTTATTGGATACACATTTAAACAGACCCAGCTACCTATCACCGGAGCATCCTGGAATATGGATAACGGCGATCCGGAAAATAAAAACGCATCCTACCACCAATAAAGTCGACATTTCTATACTTAGTGCGGATGATGAATGGGGAATGATAAAGGAAATACTTGCATTACGAAGTCAGAGTAAAATGACGAATCCGAATTTGCGTTCGGGGTATATTATCATGTGTTGTAAGGGGTTCGAAAAAGAGGAAACACGAAAGGGAATTCTCGAAAAGCTTGGCTATTCAACACTCCAAGAATTTCTTAATACTGTAATACCGAAGACTCCGCCTAGCGATTTTGTTCTCCTGACAGAAAAATCAGCACAAATATATACCCGTAATTTCTTGGGCATTCCTACATAAAAATGGATTTTAAAATTCTTTTTAAGGTATGGATTCTGGTCGCCTTTGCACTTATATTTACTGTATTTCCGCTCCCACAATTAAAAAGCGCCTCTGTCCTCTCCGATAATAATCCTTTACCCGTTTGTGCATCGACATTTGACTCCGTACTTCATTTGCTAGGAGAGGAGAATAGTTGGGGATTTGGTTCAGCCCTCCATGGGAGCCTTTTTGTGGGAAATGATACGCTAAAAATCATCAATTTATCGGTCGACGCGAATTATATTCACGTCTCGATTCCTTTTTACATCCTCTGGAAAAACAAAGGACGTGTTTGTGTCGCTGAGATTGGGGAACAAATGATGAGCACTAATAGTTTCTCTGAAGAAACGCGTCTTATTGATTTTATGCCTTTGGGGGGAAGTGGGACCGGGTTGGTGCAATTTGGATTTCAGCAACGTGAAGAATATGTTAATCCACTAGATGAAAAGACATATGATCATCCAGAAGTGACTTCCTCGATTTCGTTAACCGTCTTACACTATGATTCTGATTCGGGAGTCACTTTTTTGGCCTTTGCAATCCCAGTTTCAGATTCTGGAAATGAAGTCAATCCGAAGAAACCATCGAAATTAAAGGTTTCGATTGGAAAGAATCATGTTCTAGAAATCCTAAAAGAAACGGAGAAATTAAACAAGGTGCAGACCCAATTTTTGGGGCGTTATCCTCTACCTCAATGGATAAACATTCCCGAAAAATTTATACTTCCTGTGAAGGTAAAGGCGGAAATAAAATATGATTCAAATCGTTCCATTCAAAATATTTATGCCATTGCCTTGGCACTATTCAAAGGAGGTAAGCCAGGAAAAGCGGCCGACACCTTGGCAACAGTCCTACCTCTCAATGCCCCGCCCACCAAGGGCACACTTCACATAATCAATGATTTAGGGTACTTCTTAGTTGAGGCAAAGCGTTTCTCGGAAGGAGTCAAGGTCCTCGAAACGGTTCTATCTGCAGACTCCACCCGCACTCCTGCCTACCTAAATCTTGGAGATGCCTACGTTGGATTGGGCCAGGTTGATTTGGCAAAGACCAAATACCGTAAGTATTGCAACCAAATGGAAAAAGCGGGAATGGGTGACAAAATTCCAGCTCGCATCAAGGCCCAACTCGTAAAGTGAATAGGTTTATTATTAAACTTTGTTGCAAGGATTTCGCACTCGAAGCCACTCGAAATAAGTTCTTTAAAAAGTTAGGCTATGACAGTTTCGAAAAATTTTAGCTACCATCAAACCCAAAAATGCGAGCAAAAACTTTGAGGCCCTAACTGAAAAGTCCGCACTTAAATCATGCTATGACTTCCTTAGTTATCCAAACCTAGAACCAGGTAAATAATGAAATTCATGGACACCACAACTACTTCAAATAAGGTCCAATTTCTTTCTTTAGGTTTTGCTTTCGGAATTGCGGTTGCGGGACCATCCCTTCTAGAAAAATCCGTAGTCCCCATAAAAAATCTGAATAGTGTTTGTGCACCTTCACAAGATTCTGTCTTGAAAATCTTATTTGAAAAATTCAATCTCGGAGAAATCCAGGCCGATTATCCAATTAGTGTCGATGTAGAGAAATCGATTAATTTGCCGGACGGAAAATTAGATGCAATAACTCTTTCAAGCGAATACTACTTTCCACCCGGATTGAAACCGTTTTTCTTCTCATGGAAAACCAAAACC
>JAYUHW010000432.1:0-7137 GCA_043766615.1 Fibrobacteria bacterium
CGACGGGGGAAGAAGGGATTTACAAGTCCATGGATGAGGGAAATACGTGGGCATTGATTACCGCGCCCACGCGCCTAAAATATGCCATTGTTCTCGAAGGCGATATGCGCACCAAGGATCTTTTGTACACGGGTGGGTCCACTTGCCGGGGTGTCACCTATGGATTTGCCGGGAGTAACACCTATGTTAATCAACGCCTGAAGCAAGGTGAGCGGCGCCGATTTTACTTCAGAGATATTTCCGGAAAAAAAATCAAAGACCATATCCTGACTGGCTCTAAATCAAATTTGCAGTTGTAAAAAATTCCGACAATCGGTGGAAGCATTTTGCGAAACAATAGTTTTGCAATAGGAAAAACACTTTTATTTATCTAAAATAGCTCTACCTTGGCACAAGTAATGCCTGGAGAGCAGTTTCTAAAAACATTTCCGGTGGAGCCTAATCATGAGATTTTTTAAACCAACCAAAATTTTTGCAGGAGCGGTTTTGCTGGCCGCCTGCAGCACCACCTTTGCGGGTGCAATATTTCTAACCGGGCATGATCCCGATTTTCACGCATTGCTAGGAAGCAACGCACCCGGCGCAATTGCAATTAATAATGCCGCCATTGATTATATCATGTCGCCCACTTTCAATCCCTTTGTGTCTACTGCCCCGAAGTTTCTTTTTGTCGAATCAAACATTCCCACACCCGGTGGACATTCCATTGGGATGGATGGAATTCTCGCCAGCGGATATTCCGCTAGCACTTTCGATCAAGTCAACGCTTCCGGTTTGAATGCCGCATTGGATATCTTGGGCAAAGTCGGCGGATACAGCGGCATTGTCATCGCGTCTGATTTTGGTGGCCTGCTGACCCAGGCAGAGCTCAACATTCTGGATGCGCGCTCCATGGATATCATCAGCTTTTTGAATGATGGTGGCGGTTTGTATGCCATGGCGGAAAGCAATAACGGCGCGGGACTGACTCCGGACGGTGGCCAATATGGTTTCCTCCCCTTTATTGTAACCAGCACTTCCTATGACCACTATGAATCAGGCAACACGGTCACGGCATTTGGATCGTCCCTTGGTTTGACCAATAGTGATTTAAACGGAAATGCGTCGCACAATTACTTTACCAGCACGGGCGGAATGGACGTCGTGGATTATGACCCCGCTGGCCATATACTAAGCTTGGCAACGCGTTCGAAAATTTCCACTGAGGGAGTGGTTCCGGAACCTACCAGTATAGTCCTGCTGGGATTGGGACTGGCTGCAGTGGGATTCATCAGCCGTCGCAAGCGTTTGAGCTAGTACACATTATTTTTCCTGTCTGAGCCCGAATTGCTCACTTTGTTAAGCAATTCGGGCTTCAAATTTTTGGTCTGTTCTTTATGTTCTATTTTTTCCGTTACGTTCTTTACGCTCCAGCATTTGAATTCCGCAATTGCAAAGGCCTAGAAAAAGGATGCGTACAATCCAATTTCCGCCTCCCATGCTAGCCGCTCTGCATGAATTAGCCACTCTGCCATATGAAAACCTGAGCAAGATAATTGCCGCGGCCGAAAGCCGTCCCGCTGGTGTTAAGGATGGCTTTTCTACGCGAGCCCAACAGGAAAAATCCCGCGTTTTATCGCACGATTGGTTGGAAAAAACCCGGACTACCGGCACGGGAGGAACCTGTTTCTCGCTGACATGGTGGTTGGCACAGCGCCTGAAAGCACAAAAAATTGCCTGCGACTTTCTCATGGGCGACAAGGGAAAGGCCCTAAACATCCATTGCGCATTGCGATGTCATGTACAAGGCCGAGATTTTCTGCTGGACCCGGGTTACATGCTGTTTGAGCCCTTGCCCTTGCCAGAGGCGGGATTGTCCGCCACACTTTGGGTTTCGCCCAATGAAGTGCGAATTGAAGATTTACCCGGGCTAGGTGTTTGGCGTTTATGGAGTGGCCCCAAAGGAAATGTGAAGGCAAGATTCGATTTTCGGCGCGCTGCCGTGACCGAAGACGAGTTTCTGACCTACTGGGACGCCTCCTTTGATTTGCCCATGATGGATTACCCGGTCCTGAACCGAATACAAGATGGCACGCAGTTTTATTTGCAAAAGCGCAGCCTACTCATCCGAAAACCGGATGGAGAGGCTACGGACGGTGGGATGCGCAAGCTGGACCCAACGGAAATGCTGGAAGTGCTTGGGGTAACCTTTGGGATACCGGAAGGCCTGGCGCGGGATGCAATGAAAATCGTGCTCGCGAAAACCCCCGATTTCTTCAGCCGTTAAGAAAATACGGTGGGTCTCTAGCTGGTGGCTCACAAGGCGGTGGCTCGGGAATAAACTAATTTTCTGACTCGGAGGTACATTATGGCATCCCTAAATAAACTGGCCCCCAGCATTCTGAACGCGGATTTAGGGGCATTGGCCGACCAAATTGCCGCCATTGAATCAGGCGGTGCCGATTGGGCGCATTTGGATGTTATGGATGGGCATTTTGTCCCCAATCTTTCCTTTGGTCCTGTGATAGTTGAAGCGGTGCGGCGCCATTGCCATCTTCCCATCGATTGCCATCTCATGATTTCCAATCCCGAAAAATACGTGGTGGACTTTGCCCAGGCTGGAGCGGATTCCATTACTGTGCATCAGGAAGCGACGCTTCACCTTGATTCTTTGGTACATACCATTAAGTCGCTAAAAACCAAGGATGGTAAGGCTATGCGCGTTGGGGTGAGCCTAAATCCAGCCACTCCAATTGAAACCATCGATCATGTCTTGATGGATTTGGATCTCGTCCTCATTATGTCCGTAAACCCTGGTTTTGGCGGACAAAAATTCATTCCTTATGCGTTGGAGAAAGCCCGAGCCCTGCACTCTCGAGCCAAGGTTCGGGGAAAGGCTTTGGATATCCAAATGGATGGTGGAATTGGGCTTAAAAACGTGGGCGAGGTCATCGCCTCGGGGGTAAACGTGGTGGTTGCGGGAACCGCCATCTTCCGGTCCGGTAACATCCCCGATACCTGCCGTGAATTGAAAAAGTTAATGACGCAATAACTGAACTGCCAAGTTCCAGGCCGCGATCATGGAATC
Organism: Fibrobacteria bacterium; assembly: GCA_043766615.1. Lineage (GTDB taxonomy): Bacteria > Fibrobacterota > Fibrobacteria > UBA11236 > UBA11236 > Chersky-265. The sequence goes on from JAYUHW010000432.1 coordinate 3,068, forward strand.
GGGTTTGGCTTTTCCTTGCCCGGCAATTTCGAACGCGGTTCCATGGTCCGGAGAGGTGCGCACAAAAGGCAACCCCAATGTGCAGTTGACGCCATTCTCAAAATCCACGGTCTTCATTGGCCCAAAACCTTGGTCGTGATACATGGCCAAAACCGCATCGAAGCGCCCTTGCAGTCCCATATGAAAGATCGTGTCGCCGGGAAACGGGCCCAAGGTGGGATACCCTTCGGATTTCAAAAGTTCCATGGCCGGTCGTAGAATCTCGATTTCTTCCCGTCCGAACAAACCGTTTTCACCCGCATGGGGATTGACGCCTGCAAGGGCGATGCGAGGATGCGCGATTCCTTTTGCCAACAAGGTTTTCCAAGTGAGTTTGACCACTTCCTGGATACGCGGAATAGTGATGGCGTCCAGCGCTTTACGCAGTGGCATGTGATCGGTGACATGGCTGACGATTAATTTTGGGTGGACGAGGGCCATTATTATGGCTTCGGCCCCGGTCATTTTTTCCAATATATCGGTGTGGCCCACATATGCATGGTTGGCCAAATTCATGGCTTCTTTGTTGATGGGCGCGGTTACGATGGCGGAAGCGTCTCCAGTCAAACAAGTTTCAACGGCATGCGTAAAATAATGAAATGCAGCGTTGCCACATAGTGCGGATACACGACCCAATTCAAAATCCCCGCTGCGAATCAATCCCATGCTGCGCACTTTGATTCGGCCTTGGCGAGGAGAATCGTCCGGGGCAAATTCCATTTTAATGCCCAGCGAATGGGCCGTCTCCTCCAGAATTTCCCGCTCACCAATAACAACAGGCTCAAGGTCGTTGTTGGCATCATGGGCGGCAACGCGGGCCAGGCATTTTACGACAACCTCCGGCCCAATGCCAGCGGGATCGCCCATGGAGATGAGGATTTTTTTCATACCCTAAAAATAGGTAGGAATGGCGATTAATCACATAGTACAGCGCAAGACCGTTAGACCCTGTGAATGGCATTTCCCGCCGTTCACATTTGGCAACGATTGTTTTCCTTTTGCTTACTTCGAAATCAATTTGTACCAGTACCTTTGTACCTGTGCAGAAATCACTCCGCTCTTAGGATTCATTCTGTCAGGAGATCCAATGCCAATTCCAAATCGCCTTCCATCTCGACGGTTAAAGCGAATCTTCCGCTTTTCTTTCCTATTTCTCTTTACGGTTTCATGGAGTTACCGACCCGCTTTTTCAAAAGAAATTTGGATTCCAGTTCAGACGCGTGCATCGTGGGCACCAGATGAATCTTGGGGTCCTCACTTTGGAAAAGGCCAATCTCGTTTTGCGTCGACTTGGTTTGGAAGGCCTTATTTGTCCATGGGCGACTCGCTTTTTTCCGGCGATTCAACGGGTGAAGTGTGGACTGCCATAGCCTATCAAAAGAGATACATGTATGGAATTCCCACTCCCCTCTCGATAGGATCTGGCGGAAAGGTAGCTTGGGGAAATTTGATACGATCGGATAGCGGGGAACCTTGGATCAGTCCAACTGGTATGTATCGAAACCCCACAGCACTTCGGATCTCTGGAGAGAAGAATATCCTCTATGGAAATGGATACGAAACCATTGCGCTTTCGACCGATGGGGGTCAAACTTCAAGTATAAAGTTTGTCGGCGGAGGGTATGGTTCTATTGTCAGTATGCTCGGAGGTCTGTTCGGGGGGTGGGAATTTGCCGCTACACAAGGGCGAGGCATTGTAGTTAGCCGGGACCATGGATCGAATTGGACTACCTTAAACTCAATAGCTTCAAGCTTTACAGATATGGACTGCGCCACCCATTTAAGCGGCGAGTACTTGAATTTTGAGCAAAGACCCTACCAGCAAATCGTTTGGGGGATCAACCGCTATTCAAGTGGAACACCAATTTTGCTGAAAATCCTTCCTGGCTATAGCGAAATCGATTCTGCGAACGTTCACTGCCAGGAAATTTCAGGTATTTCCAGCGCCATTGTTTCTGCCTTTGCCGTCAACCATTACTGGCGCACTTGGGATTATAAATATCCTAGTTTAGTTTGGCTTGGAACATGGGGCCAAGGCCTGTTCGTAAGCAAGGACGAGGGTAAAACGTGGGTAGCCGATAATGAAGGCCTTAATAGTTTGTTCGTGGAAGATATTTGGATTTCCACTCGCGGCACCGCTCTGGTCTTGACCAAGGGGGGCTTGTTTAGAAAGGCCGAAACAAACCCTACTTCCGTAAAAAGTCGGATACAAACTGCCAAGAAGGTTTCACCTGAATCCATATTCCCTGGAACTCGTATGTTACGCTCGAAATCCGGAAAGCCCTATACCATCGATGGGCGCGGTATTTTAATTAGGTAGACTCATTTTGCGACCAAGCGCATTATGGATGGCATCGATTCGCAAGGCTCCTTTATACGACTGCGCCTTCTTAGTCAATGATTTTTCCTTACCATTGATCACGGTTGGACCTCCCGTCACAGTCAACGCGCCTGAGAGCTGCGGGGCCATAAGACCGAGGGGGCAGATGGTGTTTGGTTCACAGAATGGTACAGAGGTCGAAAAGATTTGATAGGTACCGCTGGGCAAGGCTGCCATGCTGAGGGTTGGGCCATAGTCTTTGAGAATTGCAGGGCAAAGCATTCCCGCCCGAAACCGATTGGTAAAAGACACATAGATGGCGTGGCCCAATACTTCTACGGAGGGTTTGGTAAATTCGTTGGCGCAAGTCCAGAGGTGGCTTGTGATCAACATGTCAAAGCTTTTGGCCGGGTCCACTTTTCCTGGCCGGATGGCAAAAGGCAAACTTGCGGAATCCTTGGCATAGAGCATCCCACCGTTTTCGATTATTTCCGGCATCAGGCAAGCTGGAGTCGAGTAGCGGCAAGCCGGCTCTAGGGAAGCGGTAACGGCATATTGCCCGGCCTTGAGCGCGGGAAGGTCGAATTCGGTTTTGTATTCGCGCGCACCGGCCGTGCATTTTGCCAAAGGGTCGTTGACAGCCATTACGGTAAGGTGGATGCTCCCGCTCGTTACTGTAGCCTGGTGGCGGGAAAATTGCGGATTGCAAAGTTCCGATTTTCCCGACAGAGTCACCTGAAAGGGTTTTCCTGATTCCACTTGGTTCGGATTGATGAAAACGGTTTGTACAGGGGTTTGCGCGAAAATCGCTACCGATAGGATGCCGGCAGCACCAGCTATGCGGTTGAGTAAATGCGTCATGGATTTTCCTCCTTAAACAAATGTGAAATTGACGAAATCAGTCCTTACGAACCATAGGTAGAGTAAGGGCTTCACCTGCAGGCCCCATTAATCGAAGCAGATAAAAACCCCGTTCGATTTGAGTTCCGACATCGAGGCGGACAATTCGATCCGGACCGGCTAAGAAGGGATACGCTCTAACGATTCGGCCGGTGGTGGTTATGAGTTCTGCCCGCCATGCGCCGTCCGGTTCTCCTGGTAAGAACAGGTGAATGCGTTCTCCTTGGAAGTATGCCGAGGGCACAGTGGACATCGAATTATGGGAAAGGATGGCAGTGCCATTGGAGACGAGTAAGGTATCGGAGGGTTCCGGCAAGATGGAAAGAATCGGGCAAGGCGGAACGGTAAGTTGGCACGCTTGGATTTCAATGGCACGGACGGGATAGGTTCCGGTCTTCATGCCCAACATGTCGAAGGTTGGCCCGTTTGGATAAATATCCATGATGCACATACGCTCAGGATGGTTTTCAATCAGGAAGCTCAACCAGATTTCTCCATTCTGCACATTGACGGATTGGTGCGAAAAACTGGTTTGGCAGTTTCCGTACTTATTATTGAGAATCTGCAGGGAAAAGTTGTTCCCGGGAGCGACCTCTTTATTTTTTAGAAACCAACCTGCTCTTTCCGCCACCGTTCCCACCACCAAGGTTCCTGCATCCACGCCTGGTATTGCGGCAAAAGGACAATGCTGAGCCGCACAGGCCGGTAGCCGAAAGGCTTTTACCGTATAGATTCCAGAATGCAAACCAGGGAGGCTGAAAGCGGGTCCATAGGGCCTATAGATCAACGGACACACGGTTCCAACCGGGGC